>CAYYZT010000357.1:0-3901 GCA_964476015.1 uncultured Chitinophaga sp. | reverse complement strand
TTATTAGTTATTAGTTATTAGTTATTAGTTATTAGTTATTAGTTATTAGTTATTGGTTATGGGTTATGGGTTACTGTTATCGGTTATTGAATTATCTGTTCGTGGTTGATGTAGCCATTATAGT
Source organism: uncultured Chitinophaga sp. (assembly GCA_964476015.1). GTDB lineage: Bacteria > Bacteroidota > Bacteroidia > Chitinophagales > CAIOSU01 > CAIOSU01. The sequence goes on along the minus strand of CAYYZT010000357.1, from coordinate 3,777 downwards.
GTTTTGGCGTGATTGCGTTGAATCCTTTACTAATCAACCAATAACTAATAACCAGTAACTAATAACCAATCAACCAATAACATACCCCTAGGTGTGTAGGTTTTTGGCAATGGCCTCCGGTTTCGGACTTTCCCTATCTACCACTTTCAGGCCCATGTTAATAATAATGTTGCGCATTTCTTGGTTCACTCCGTGGCTTTGGTCGCCCATTACGCCACAATTGTACAGCACCCAAGCCGTATCGTGTATGTAGTCGGCATAAAACTTACCGTAGTCTTTCGGGGTATAGCCGCGCTTTTTCATCTCCCTATCCAGCGGGTTTTCGGGTATGGCCACCTTCTTCTGCCGGTTGAACATGCTGTGGGTTTTCTTGGCAGCCAAATATTTCTCGTAATCGGCGGTAACACCCAGTTCGCGAATGGCCACGTCTTTTTTGCGGGCACGTTTTTGCAGGAACCTACGCAGGGCAATAATGCCGCCCACAATGGCCGCACCGGCCAATAGGCCCCAGCCTATGGGGTTGGCACCCATAAGAATGAGCGCGGCACCGCCGCCTACCAGCAGCAAACCTTTAAACACGGTGCCTTTGGCGTGCGCCTTCCTCATATCCTGCGTGCTGGCGGCTTGTGTGGCCGCGCTGTACACGTCTTGGTTTTCGGTCCATTCGGCTTGTCCGCGAAGCTTGTCGCCCCGCTGGTCGGCACGTATGGCACCGTAGGCACCGCGTATCACGTCGGCACTGCCCATGGCCACGCTGCCGATGCCCGCCATAGCAGCGGCACCGCCCGCTGCCGCCGCATCACCGGCAAGGGTAGCACTGTGGTAGGCTAGGGTAGAGCTTTCTTTAAGGGCACTGCCGCCGGCACTCAGCAAAGCACCGCCGCCGCCCATTACGCGGTCGCTGGCTACTTTGTCTTTGTTGGCCATGTATTGGCCCGCACGCACACCGTCGGCAATTGCTCCGGCGGTGCCCAATGCGCCGCCTATCACGCCCAAACTGGAAACGGCAGAGGCCGTTTCGCCGAACTTGCTGGCCTCCGGCGTAGCCCCTTGCAAGGCGGTGCCCCAATCATAGGCACCTTGGCGCAGGGTATCGCCATATTGCAGGCCCTTGGTTGTGGCCGATGCCGCTGCGGCGGCACCGCCCGAGCCAAGTATGCCGTATTCGGTATAATCTTGGTTGGTATCCGCGTTATAGTTTTCGCGGGCCGCACCCGATTGTAGGCTACGTTTTGAATTATAAGGGTTGATGCGCCTAGGCAATGGCGGCGGGGTTTGGCTAGGCGGTGGTACCGCTTGGCTTTGTGGCCTTGGTGGCAACGGCGGGGGCAGTGGTGCCGGACCCGGTGGCCTCAGGTTGGTAGGCCGCTGTGTTGGCGGTGGCCTTGATGGCACCCTACGGTTGTATTGTGGCCTAGGCGGCAACGGTGGGGCCTGCTCTTGCGGGCCAGCATTGTCGGCACTCACGGTAGGAAAGGGCGGAATGGGCACGTCCTGCTCGTTGCCCGCCTCTTCTTGGCTTTCCGCTTCGTCCGATTCCGCTATCGGGGCTTCTTCTTGGGGTGCGGGCACGCTTGCGCCGCCCTCCATTTGTATTACTTTAAGTTGCGCGGCAAAGGGTGTGGCACTTGTGCCCGCTACGGCCTTGCGCTGCACGGTGCCTCCGCGGGCGGCTATGGCTCCTTGCGTGTCGGCTTCTTTCTCCAGCCCTGCATCGTCGTTTACGGGTAGGCCCTTGGCTTGGGTGGTAGCCTGTACGCGGCCCTCGCGCTGCTGCACTACATGGCTCAGTTCATGGCCTATCAGTTCTTTTCCTTGGGTTGATGATGGGTTGAACCTGCCCGGGGCGAAGTGTACATCGCTGCCTTGCGTGTAGGCTTGTGCGCCTATATTGCTGGCTTTGGTTGAATTGGTGTGAAAATTCACGTTCGAGAAGTCGGCACCGAACGAGGCACCCATCTGCGCTTTGATATCGCCGTTGCCCTTTAGCTGTGCTGTGGTTTTGCCGAAACTACCCGGCTCTGCGGATTTCATCTGTATCTCCTCCTCATCCATCTCGCTCCGTTGGGCCACGTTGCTGGACGGTGGGGGAGGGGGCATTGGCGGAGCCGCGGCACGCACCCCGGCCAATCCTTCGGAGGACAGGGAAGCGGGTTGTTTTTCCGTTTCCTTGGTAGCGGTAGACCGATTGGTCTGCGGCTGGGCTTGTTGTGTGGTATTGCCCATAAGTTAGTTGCGCAGCGGTGTTTTATTTAGTAGAAAGGGAAGGCTTCTTTCAGTACCTTGTCCATGTTTTGCCGCTTCTGTATCTCTGGCGACTGGTAGCCCGGCTTCATATGCTGTGGCGGCGGCATCGGGGCTATTTTTCTGTTCGGTTTCAAGCTTTGCGATGGCGGCGTGGGGGCCGTGTTGTTTTGTTTCGGCGGCAAGGCAATTGCATCCTTCATTGCCATAGTGCCGTTTACCTTCGGATTTTGCCTTATAGCTTCGTGCTTTACCATATAGTTGCCAAAATCCTTTTTTGCATCGCCACCGCGTTTGGTATCGGGGGTAAACTCGCCCATGGATTTTTGGTGCGTATCATCGTTCCAATTATCCACTATACCGCCGGTTTTTTGCAGCCCCTTAATATGTTTTTTTGCCCTGCGGAAGCGCTCTTGGGCTACTTGTATTTCTTTTTTGCTAAGCTGTTCGTCTTTGCCGCGGGTAGGGTCGTTTAGCACCTTTCCAAGGTTTTTGGCCTTCATGCCTAAGATGCTGTTCGCCGTTTGCGAATCCACCTGCGAAGGCAAGCCCACATTACTATGCAGTCCTTTCCGGGCACCTACTATTCCCCGGCTTTTTTGCTCATCGGTTGCACCATGCTTCCCTTCCGAGTCTATGCTGCCGAAAGCCACGTCGTTGTCTATCCCTTTTACTTGGCCGCTATCGTCTATAAAGATGTTTCCCCCGTGGCGGTCCGTTTGCCCGCTTATAAAATCGAGCATCTGCAAATCCGACATGCCCTTTTGCGTAAGCGGGTTTTTCATGTCGAAGTGGTTGAGGTAATATTGTTGGTCTTTGCTATAAAGTAGTTGCTCTCCACCCACTTGGCCCGACACCGAGCCTTTTTGTCCGTCAACCTCGCCAAACTGTTCTTCCGAAAGCACGTTGGTACCGATAGCTTTATCCAGCCTTGACGAAGCTACGGCACGGGCCCCTGAGCGCGAAGGGGCTAATTGCTCACTGGGCCTGTCGGGGTGGGTTACAATAATACCCTGCTCATATCCACCGCCCGATTCGCCAGAAATGCCCGTATCCCCTTTAAAATAGCCGCTCTTGGAGCCGCTGTTGCCAATGTTTTCGCCAAAGGTTACTTTTTTGGTAGGGTTTGCGGTATGCTGGTTGTTTACCTCCACGTTGGTTGGGTTGTTCAAAACCTTTCCGTTGCCAAGGTCTGGGCCGTTTTTCTTTTTCTTTTTAAACGGGTTCCACATCTGCACCACGCCCGCGCCTTTCATTTGTACGGGTGCGGCGGTGTTGCTTGCCACGCTGCTAAAGGGGCTTTTTACGGCGTTGGCACCCATGCGGTCGGCCTCGGCTTCCAGCCCCTCGTGGTCGTTTACGGGCATGCCCTTGGCCTGTACGGTAGGCTGCACGCGGCCTTGGCGCTGTTGCACTACGTGGGCCAGCTCGTGGCCTATCAGTTCTTGCCCCTTGCCCGATTCCGGATTGAACTGCCCCGGCGCAAAGTGTACGTCGTTGCCCTGGGTATAGGCGTGGGCCCCCAAAGAAGAG
>CAYYZT010000356.1:3504-3904 GCA_964476015.1 uncultured Chitinophaga sp. | reverse complement strand
CCAACTCAAAGGTAAGGCTGTCGCCATCGATGTCGAACGCACCTGGGTTGTGGAAGAATGTATCGTTCAGGTTGGCATAGTCGATAGGCGGAGCCAACAATATAGGCGAGCTGTTGCCCCCGATAAACGATGGGTTGAAAATGCGCAGCGTATCTTCGATGTAAAACAGCGTACCCACGGAGTTGCTCATGTTTATGATGCCCGCAATACGGTTCGGGTCTTCCATGGATATAAGATAGTATGGCAACGGCCCAGCATAGGTATGCTGGGTGCGGTATCGGTTTATTTTATAATCGGAGTTTACAAAAACGGTTTGGTAGCGGCCCGCCATGGTAATGGTACCATCGCCCCAATCAACTGGCAACGAGTCGGTATCCGGCGGTTCGCCGTTGGCCAAGGG
>CAYYZT010000356.1:0-3494 GCA_964476015.1 uncultured Chitinophaga sp. | reverse complement strand
TATAGGTGGTTACGGTAACTTCGTAAGACAGGTAGCCCAACTGCCTAAAAGTGAGTTCTCCCGCACGATAGTGGGTGGCCGATGCGCTATAACCCAATAGGATGAAAACCAATAGCAATAATCGATGCACCATGGGGTAGGGGATTGACATGTTCTACCGTAAAAATAAAAAAAATACCGGGAAGGCTCCCGGTATTTGTATAGTAAGAGTTTAAATCTGATTGCACCGTTGCATTACTCGCCACCGCCGGTTGCTTTTGGTGGGGCGTAGCTGATGGCGGCACCAAAAAACTCGCGGTTCATGCGGGCTATATGTTCTAGGCTGATGCCTTTGGGGCACTCCACTTCGCAGGCACCCGTGTTGGTGCAGTTGCCGAAACCTTCCTCGTCCATTTGCTGCACCATGTTCAGCACGCGCTCCTTTGCTTCTGGCTGGCCTTGCGGCAGTAGCGACAAGTGGCTTACCTTGGCCGATACGAACAGCATGGCCGAGGCGTTTTTGCAAGCGGCCACACAGGCACCGCAACCGATGCAGGTAGCGGCATCGAATGCCTCGTCGGCATCCTGCTTGCGCACGGGTATGGCATTGGCATCCACCGGCGAACCGGTGTTTACCGATACATAACCGCCCGCCTGTATAATGCGGTCGAAAGCACTGCGGTCGGTCACCAAGTCTTTAATGATAGGGAAGGCTTGGGCGCGCCAAGGCTCAATGTACACGGTTTCGCCATCCTTAAAGCTGCGCATGTGCAACTGGCAGGTGGTTATGCCGCGGCCCGGGCCGTGCGGCTCGCCGTTGATGTACAGGCTGCACATGCCGCAGATGCCCTCGCGGCAGTCGTGGTCGAACGCCACAGGCTCGTCGCCTTTCTCCACGAGGTGCTCGTTCAGTACGTCCAGCATCTCTAGGAAAGACATATCGGGAGACACGTTGTCAACTGGGTAGTCAACCATTTTGCCCTGATCGTTAGAGCTTTTCTGCCTCCATATTTTTAAGTTCAACTTCATCGCTTACGGTTTAGTAAGTAGTAAGCAGTAAGTAGTAAGCAGTTTTAATGTTTACCCCTTACATTGCGTTACCGGTTATTCTGAATCTTTTTTCTTTATCGATTTAATCAAACTATTCAGCATTCTACCTATTTCGATGGATGCTGCCATCAAATTATTGTAATCTTCCGAGCTTAGAAAACCAAGATTATTGGCTATCTCCACTTGTGTTTCAAATTCCGCCAAAGAGCCTTTGGCAACGAATAGGAATTGTACAAAGTATTTATCAGTTCCTCTCGCCCAACCTTCGGCAATATTGGCTGGAATTGAACAAGAGCTTCTCTTCATTTGACTAGTAAGCCCAAACATTTCCTCTTTTGGAAACTTAGCTAGTATCTTATATGCCATTGTTATCAGAGCAATCGATTTTTGCCAAACGATTAAATCTTTATATCCATTGGCTCCCATCTTCTTTGCTCTACTTACTACTTACTTATTCCTACTTACTTATACGACCGCTGCACCATCTTAATATTCTCATAAACCAACGATTCCTTGTGCAATGTTGCTGGCACGCCAGCACCGTTGTACTCCCAAGCCGCTACGTAGGCATAGTTGTCGTCATCGCGCAGGGCTTCGCCCTCGGGGGTTTGGTACTCCTCGCGGAAGTGGCCGCCGCACGATTCGTTGCGGTCCAAAGCATCTTGGCACATCAGTTCGCCTAGCTCTAGGAAATCCGCCACGCGGCAAGCTTTTTCCAGTTCTTGGTTAAACTCGTTCAAAGTGCCCGGTACGCGTACGTTTTTATAAAAGTCATCACGTATGGCACGGATTTCGTGTATCGCCTCTTGCAAGCCTTGGGCATTACGGGCCATGCCGCATTTCTCCCACATTACTTTGCCAAGCTGTTTGTGGTAGTAATCCACGGGCTTGGTGCCGTTATTGTTGATGAAGGCGTTCAGTTGGTCCTTCACTTTCTTTTCGGCCTCGTCAAACTCAGGTGAGGCGGTAGAAATAGGCCCGGTACGGATGTCGTCGGCCAAGTAATCGCCAACGGTGTACGGTATCACGAAATATCCATCGGCCAAGCCCTGCATCAATGCCGAAGCACCGAGGCGGTTGGCACCGTGGTCGCTAAAGTTAGCCTCGCCCAGCACGTACAAACCTTCGATGTTGCTCATCAGGTTATAATCCACCCAAAGGCCGCCCATGGTATAGTGTACGGCAGGGTATATGCGCATGGGTTGTTCGTAAGGGTTTTCGTCGGTAATCTTCTCGTACATTTGGAAGAGGTTGCCGTATTTGGCGGCCACCGCATCCTTGCCGATGCGCTTGATGATGTCGGCAAAATCAAGATATACCGCCGTTTTGCTGGCACCCACGCCATAGCCCGCATCGCAACGCTCTTTGGCCGCACGGCTGGCCACGTCTCGCGGCACTAGGTTTCCGAAAGCGGGATAGCGGCGTTCCAGATAATAGTCGCGCTCTTCTTCCGGTATTTGGTTGGGTTTGCGGGTGTCGCCCTTTTGTTTCGGAACCCAGATTCGGCCATCGTTACGTAACGATTCCGACATCAAGGTCAGTTTCGATTGGTGGTCGCCGCTAACGGGAATGCAAGTAGGGTGTATTTGCGTAAAGCAAGGGTTGGCGAAGAAAGCACCCTTCTTGTGCGCCTTCCAAGCAGCCGTTACGTTGCTGCCCATGGCGTTGGTGCTCAGGAAGAATACGTTGCCGTATCCGCCAGTGGCCAAGATAACCGCGTGGGCACTGTGGCGTTCTATGGCACCGGTTTTAAGGTCGCGGGCAATGATGCCGCGGGCCTTGCCGTTCACGATTACCAAATCCAGCATTTCGTGGCGGTTATACATCTTCACACCGCCGGTGGCTATCATACGGCTCAGGGCCGAGTAGGCACCCAACAGTAACTGCTGCCCGGTTTGGCCCCTGGCATAAAAGGTACGGCTCACCTGCACGCCGCCGAAAGAGCGGTTGTCGAGCAGGCCGCCGTATTCACGGGCGAAAGGCACACCTTGCGCCACGCACTGGTCAATAATCTGGGCCGAAACCTCCGCCAAGCGGTACACGTTTGCCTCGCGGGCGCGGTAGTCGCCACCTTTGATGGTATCGTAGAACAAGCGGTAAGTACTGTCGCCGTCGTTACGGTAGTTTTTGGCGGCGTTTATACCGCCCTGTGCCGCGATGGAGTGGGCGCGGCGCGGGCTATCCTGAAAGCAGAACGCCTTTACGCTGTATCCCATCTCGGCCAGCGAAGCCGCTGCCGAGGCCCCGGCGAGGCCCGTGCCCACCACTATAACATCGATACGGCGCTTGTTGGCCGGGTTTACCAAGCGCACATGGTTTTTGTGGCTTTTCCATTTATCCGCCAACGGCCCTTCTGGTATCCGGGCATCCAACGCCGACGATTTTTCCCTATACTCTGCCATATACTTATAGAAATGAATTAGAGCTTAACAAACAAAAACACATAAAGCGGTATGGCCGCAAAC
>CAYYZT010000355.1:0-3915 GCA_964476015.1 uncultured Chitinophaga sp. | reverse complement strand
AACCACCCGGACGCTGAAGTTCTGGCATCTGCTCTCCGGCGGTGACGGCGTCACGATGTCATCGCTGCTCGATCAGGTCAACACCGCGCAGGATGCCTACTTCGTCGGCCTCATAGGTTTTACCCGTGTGGGCAAACTTTACCTTATCGCCCTTTTTAAGCGTACCGTTATAAACCCTAAAATAGGCCACTACGCCACGGAAAGGGTTGAAATACGAATCGAAAATCAATGCTTGCAACGGGGCATCCGGATTGCCCTCAGGGGCAGGTATACGCTGTACGATGGCTTCCAAAATGGCTTCCACGCCCAAACCGGTGCGGCCGCTGGCCAACAAAATATCATCGGGCTTGCAGCCTACCAAATCTACAATCTGGTCCTTCACTTCTTCAATCATGGCCCCGTCCATATCAATCTTGTTGATGATGGGGATGATTTCCAAGTCGTTCTCGATAGCCAGGTAAAGGTTGCTGATGGTTTGAGCCTGTATACCTTGCGTGGCATCTACCAACAACAGGGCTCCTTCGCAGGCGGCCAATGCGCGAGACACTTCGTAAGAAAAGTCTACGTGGCCAGGGGTATCAATCAGGTTAAAAGTATATTGCTCGCCGTTGGACGAGTAGTACATCTGTATAGCATGGCTCTTAATAGTAATGCCACGCTCGCGCTCAAGATCCATATTATCGAGCACTTGGTTCTGCATTTCCCGCTCGCTTACGGTTTTGGTAAGGGTAAGCAGGCGGTCGGCCAAAGTACTCTTACCGTGGTCGATGTGGGCGATAATACAGAAATTGCGGATGTTCTTCATAAGGACTGCAAAATTATGCAAAAAACTCGATGTTTCCACGAGGCCCCTTAACGCGAAAAGGCTGGCCGAAGCCAACCTTTTCCAATACAAATCTTGTGTCTTGTGTCTAGCACTTTGTGTCTATCAATAATACCTCAAGCGTATCACGTTGCACAAGTACTTGGCCAGGCGCACCACTTGGCGCGTATAGCCAAACTCGTTATCGTACCAGGCATATACCACCACGCTCTTGCCATCGTTGCTGCCAATAGTGGCCGGACCGTCGATAACGGTTGCATGTGGATTGCCGATAATGTCGGTGGATACCAGCTCGTTGGAGATGGAATAGTCGATTTGCTCGCAAAGGTCGCCTTGCAGCGAGGCTTGGCGCAGTACTTCGTTTACCTCTTCGGCCGTGGCGTTGTTTTTCAACGTCAAGTTCAGTATTGCCAACGAAACGTTAGGGGTCGGTACGCGCACGGCATTGCCGGTAATGTCTTTGGTAAGGTTCGGCAGCACTTTTTTGATGGCACTGGCGGCACCCGTTTCCGTAATTACCATATTCATGGCGGCAGACTTACCGCGACGGTATTTTTTGTGGTAATTATCCAGCAAATTCTGGTCGTTGGTGTAGGAGTGTACGGTTTCGATATGGCCGCGCTCGATGCCCAGCTTCTCTTCCAACACCTTCAATACCGGGGTAATGGCGTTGGTGGTGCAGCTAGCGGCACTGTATACCGTATCGCCGCCGATGGCAAAGCTTTCGTGGTTTACGCCGTGTACAATGTTCGGGATATCGCCCTTGCCCGGTGCGGTAAGCAACACTTGGCTGATGCCTTTGCTGTTTAAGTGCTTTTCCAAACCGGCACGGTCGCGCCATACGCCGGTATTGTCAATCAACAACGCATCTTCTATACCGTACTCCGTAAAATCAACGGTACCGGGGGCATTACTATAAATCATTTTCACCACGTGGCCGTTGATGATAAGGGCACTGTTCTCCAAATCATCTACAATAGTGCCGTGCATTTTGCCGTGTACGGAGTCCTTACGCAGCAGGCTGGCACGCTTCAAAATATCTTCGGGGCTGTTTTCGCGGGTTACGATGGCCTTTAGGCGCAACTGCTCGCCCTTGCCAGCTTCGGCAATCAGCACACGGGCAGCCAAGCGGCCGATACGGCCAAAACCATACAACACCACATCTTTAGGCTTCAGGCTAAACTCCGTATTGTCAACAATGCCGGTCAGCTTGGCTTTGATGAACGCCTCTTCGTCGGCGTAGTTCGCTCCTTCCTTTACCCACTCGCTGCCGAGACGGCCCAAGTCGATACGGGCAGGCGGCATCTGCTGGGCGGCAATGGCCTTGGCCAAACGCACGGTTACATCAATAGTAATGGGCAAGCCAGTGTAGCGCTGGGCATAAAGATGGTCGTTCAGGATTTCGCTTACGCTGTTGTCAAATATCTTCCTGCGGAAAATAATGAGTTCGATGGAGCGATCCAACCACAATTCGCCTACTACTTTGGTAAGTTCGATTGCTTGTTTCTCCTGCCTAATCCAATCGGTAAGTTCCGACTCGTAGTGTTTAGCCATAATTAACTTTGTGCGATTTTGTAATCGGCTGCAAAGTTAAGCACCTAAATACTCTTTTAAAAGCTTTGAGCGGGAAGTTGAGCGAAGTTTATTAATCGCCTTGTCTTTTATCTGCCGAACACGCTCGCGGGTAAGGGCAAATCGGTCGCCTATATCTTCCAATGACATGCTGTTTTCGCAGCCGATGCCGAAGTATAGGTTTATTACATCGCGCTGCCTATCGGTAAGCCCGGCCAGGGAGCGGCGTATTTCTTCGCGCAACGATTCCAAGTGGTCCAAATGCTGGTCAACCTTGTCAATGTTATTATTGCTAAGCACATCTATCAGGGCGTTGTCCTCACCGTCCAGAAACGGCGCATCCATGGATACGTGGCGGGCAGCCACGCCAAGGGTAGTTTGCACTTCTTCTATACCTAAGTCCAGCAGGTCGGCCAATTCTTCTGCGGTAGGCTCGCGCTCGTACTCTTGCTCTAGGGCAGAAAATGCCTTGTTAATTTTGTTGAGGGACCCCACTTTGTTGAGCGGAAGGCGCACAATTCGCGATTGCTCTGCCAAAGATTGAAGGATACTTTGGCGAATCCACCACACGGCGTAGGAAATGAATTTGAAGCCACGGGTTTCATCAAAGCGTTGCGCGGCTTTGATAAGGCCCAAATTGCCTTCGTTGATAAGGTCGCTAAGCGAAAGTCCTTGGTTTTGATATTGTTTTGCCACCGAAACCACAAAGCGGAGGTTTGCTTTGGTGAGTTTTTCGAGGGCGGCCCGGTCGCCTTCCCTGATGCGGCGCGCCAACACTACTTCTTCATCGGGTTTTATCAGCTCCACGCGGCCGATTTCCTGTAAATACTTTTCGAGCGATTGGCTCTCACGGTTGGTAATAGACTTAGTGATCTTTAGCTGGCGCATAAATGAGGTTTTTGTGAGCAGTTGAGGTCTTAAAACAGTCTACGATTACAGAACGGGCTTCAACCAAATTTATAGGTTGTCTTCCACAATTTCAACTATTTATCCACAACTTGTTGATAAAGATGCTTCATGCAGTGTATTTAATTTCAGGTCGGATAACAATACATAAATAAACGAACAGCCCAAAAAGTTCTAAGCAGGGAAATTTTTTTTGCCCAATCGTAAGCTATGGAGTATTCGGGCGTTACGCTAAAGCATAATAAACATATTTCCCTGTCCAGTCTAGCCCCCCAAAAGGATGTGGAGCATGTACTAATAACTAGACTGGATTTTGGGGCTAGGTAACTACCCATTGCTTGCTACGTATAAGTTGGATAACTTTATTCGATATGAAAAAGGCCCTCACTGTTGCTTTTATAGCTTTTGCAATCTCCATTGCCTGGGCCCAGCCACCCAATAAGCCCCCTTTCGATGCCGATATGGCTTATGATAGGCCCTATACTTTTGAGGTAGCCAAAAAACTGGAGCGGGAGTGGGAGTTCGACAAAGCCATTTGGTATTACATCAACCTAGTGCCGCAAGATGTGAAAACGGCCGCCCTCCGCATCAAAAACCTGAAAAACCATATTGGC
>CAYYZT010000354.1:0-3948 GCA_964476015.1 uncultured Chitinophaga sp. | reverse complement strand
TTCGGCATCCGTGCGTTGGATAGTATTACCGATTTGGAAAAACGCCAACTGCTGCGCAAGCTGATTGACGGTTTCGATGCCAAGCACCCACTCAAGCGTTTCACGGGCGATGTGTACTATGACGTGTACCGCTTGGAACGGCTCTTTAGCCTGATGAAAACGGAAGACTGGGCACCTGACCATATCTGTAAAAAAGTAGAAGAATACCTCGAATCGTTGCCCGAGCGGGAAGAATATTTGTACAAGCGTGCCAACGCCAAGCAGGGCATCAAAGTAGGCGATGTGAAGCAAAAGGACGTGGACAGCGAGACCGAGCGTATGAGGCAGCTACAGGCAGCTTGCAAGGAGTTTCCGCGGTACATGCAGATGATGGCCGACCGCAAGCGGTACGACTTTGACGACATGATACTGTTGGTGCTGAACGAGTTTAAGAAAAACGACACCCTGCTGCGCCAATACCAAGAGCGTTTCCATTATTTTTTGGTGGACGAATACCAAGATACCAACGGCGCGCAAAACGAGATACTGGATCTTTTGGTGGATTATTGGGATAGGCCCAACGTGTTTGTGGTGGGCGACGACGACCAATCCATCTACCGTTTTCAAGGGGCAAACGTGGAGAACATCCTGCGTTTCAACGAGCGGTACAATCCGGAAATCATCCTGCTTACGGACAACTACCGCAGCAGCCAACACATACTGGACACCGCCAAACACCTGATACAGAACAACCGCGAGCGGCTCATCAACGCCATCAAGGGTTTGAGCAAGGATTTGAAGGCCCACCATGCGGACTTTGCCGGGCTGCCTGTAAAGCCCGAAATACGCGAATACTACAATATCGCCCACGAAACCGTGGGCATCGCACAAGAAATAGAACGGCTGCGCGGCGAAGGCGTAAAGCTTTCCGAGATAGCCCTAATCTACCGCAACCACAGGCAAGCGGAGGATATAGCGCGCTATCTGGAAAGCCGCAACATCCCGCTCTTTGTGCGGCGCAAGTTCAACATCCTTGATTCGCCCTTTATCGCCAACATTCTTACCTTGTTGGAATATATCAACGAAGAAGCCCAGGCTCCGCACAGCCGGGAGGATTTGCTGTTCGAGATACTGCACTTCAACTTTTTCGGCATTGAGCCGTTGGTTATCGCACAAATAGCCGCCGGGCTGCGCAACGACTATAAAACCCGTTGGCGCGAAGCCTTGCGCAGTGTGCAGGCACAAGCGGGGCAAACGCTGTTCGATAGCAATGCCAACGAAAGCTACCGCCGAGTTAAGCTATTGAGCGACAACATAGAATACTGGACCAAGGAACTGTACAACACCACGTTGCAAACCCTTTTCGAGAAGGTAATGACCCGTGGCGGCCTGTTGCGGCAAGTGATGGAATCGGAGGATAAGTTCAACATGCTCGACCAGTTGACCACGCTGTTCCAGTTTATTAAGGATGAAACGGTAAAAGACCCGAAACTCACCTTGGAAGGTTTCCTTCGCACCATCAACGAAATGCGCGAGGAAGGCATCCCCTTGGAAATACATAAGAAAGGCTTTTTTGAGGATGGGGTGAACCTTGTTACCGCCCACAGCTCCAAAGGTTTGGAGTACGAATATGTATTTGTGCTGGGCAGCAGCAAAGATGCTTGGGACAAACAGGGGCCGAGCAGTGGTTTCAAATTCCCCGACAACCTTCACACCCGCTTGGGCGAAGGCGACGACACGGAAGAAGGCCGTCGTTTGTTCTACGTAGCCCTTACCCGTGCCAAGAAAAAGCTGGTAGTAAGCTATTCGGCCCAAACGCTGGAAAGCAAGCCCATGGAATGCAGCCGATATGTGGACGAGCTGACGAATTGTGCCGACGTGGAAATACACAAAGTGAACCTGCCCGATACGGATTTGACTTCTTTCCACCTAACCGTGCTTTCGGAGCCGCCGCTGCCCAACTTGCCCTTGCTGGAAGAAACCCTGCTACGCCGCATACTGGAGAATTACTCCCTCAGCGTGAGCCACTTGAATACTTACCTCAAGTGCCCCATCAGTTTCTACTATGGCTGCTTGTTGCGTATTCCTTCGGCCAAAAACGCGGCCATGGCGTTCGGGTCGGCGGTACACTTTGCCATGGAGCGGCTTTTCCGAAGCATGAAGGAAAACCACGAACACTTCCCCGGTGCCGATTTCTTGGTGCAGGAGTTTGAATGGTACATGCGCCGCCACTTGGATTCGTTTACGCCCGAAGACTACAAGCGTAGGATGGATTACGGGCGTATGTTTTTGCCGGAGTTTTATCGGCAGTACATCAACGATTGGAACAAAGTGGCCGTGGTGGAAGTAAACCTGCGCACCGTGGTAGATGGCATCCCCGTGAACGGAAAACTCGACAAGCTGGAGTTTGACGGCAAATCGGTAAACGTGGTGGATTACAAAACGGGCAAGTTCGAAAACTCCAAGAAAAAATTCTTCCCGCCTACCGACGAATGGAAAAAGGAAACCGCCAGTTACGAAGAGCAACACGGCGGCGACTACTGGCGGCAGGGCGTGTTTTACAAAATTTTGATCGACAACGAAACTGCCAAAGGCTGGACGGCAGTTTCCACCGAGTTCGATTTCGTGGAGCCGGATCCCAAGACCAAGCAATACCAAAAACATAAAATCATCATTACGCCGGAGGATTTGGAAATAGTGAAAGCCCAAATCAAGGAAACATATCAAGGCATACAAAACCTGGAGTTTAAGCGCGGTTGCAACGATAGCAATTGCCAGTGGTGCAACTTCGTAAAAAACAATTTCCAGCTCGACCCAAGCTTGGTACCCCAAGAAGGAGAAATGGAAGAAGTGCTCTAAAACCAATGCAAGCATAAACTAATCACCCACCACCCTCATGAGCTACGATTTATACTTCAAATACCGCACTCAACAGCCACTATTGCCCAAAGAATTTAAAGATTACTTTGAGGATAGGCCCTATTACAGGTTGGAAGAAAGCGAGGCCGTGTACGAAAACACGAATACGGGCGTAAATTTCTCGTTTACTTACAGCGAGGAAGCAATGGACGAGGAAGACGAGCCGGACACCGACAGTGTGCAAATGGCACCGGTAAGCTTTAACATAAACTATTTCAGGCCGCACGTATTTGCGCTGGAAGCCGCTTTTGAAATCCAAGCTTTCGTAACGCATTTTGACATAGATGTATCCGACCCGCAAACAAACGGCATGGGCGATGGGGCCTACAGCCGGGAGGGTTTTCTGTCAGGGTGGAATTATGGCAATCAATTTGCTGTTTCGGCCATATTGAAACGTAACAGCGATGCCAGCTTTTATACTTTACCTACGGAAAAGCTTGAAAACGCTTGGAAGTGGAATTTTGCCAAAGCGGTGTTGCAAGAACAGTTGGGCGATAGCGTTTTCGCGCCGGCAATAATGCCTGCGCTTGTAGCTGGAAAAGTGAAGACTATAGCGGTTTGGCCAGAAGCCATCCCCACGCAGTTGCCAGAGGTGGATTATCTCTTTATCCATAAAGGTAGATACTCTCCTAAAAAATGGATTTTCTTTTCAACCAACGAGTATGTACTGGTTCCTTTTGAGCAAATAAAGCCCTTGTTAGCTGCTTTTGAACGCATAGAGGGCCCCGTTGCAAGCTATAACCTAGCGTATGATGAGCCGCCCGCACTACTCACTAACTTTGTTACGCAGGCAAAAGGCGAAACCAAAGAATTATCTCGTTTGGAGACTTATGAAGTGCTTAACGAGGAACTGGTTTCGGAATATAAGACAGCCTAGTTTCTACATCATGCCTTACCGAGTGCGAAGTATTTCTACCCTTGGCATAGCCTTTGCACAAGGAGGTTTATCTTATTACCAAGTATTGTTATTTTTGCGTTAAAGGTGTGCCCTTGGGAAGGGGCGTTACAGAATTGGGGAATATGTTACGCACGAAAGCACTTTACGAAGCA
>CAYYZT010000353.1:0-3959 GCA_964476015.1 uncultured Chitinophaga sp. | reverse complement strand
CCGTGGAACGCCAACACGTTGGAGCGCAACACTTCCAGCAGCTTGCCCGTGCCTATGTGGTTCTTCACGTCCGCAAACCCGAAGCGGCTCGGTATGCCGAGGGCGCGGGCGGCGGCGGCCATTATGTTGGCCTTCTCCACGCAATACCCATAGCCACGTGCCAAAGCCGTGCTGGCCTTCAGGCCCTCGTCGCTCAGGTTTACCTCGTAGGGGTTGTAGGGGAAACGGTCGCGCACGGCGTAGTACAGCTTCACTGCCTGCTCCAGCGGGTCGGTACTGTTGCCCGCCGCCTCGTGCGCAAAAGCGATGATGGCCGGGTGGTCGCTGTCCACAAACTTCGTGGGTTTCAGGTATTGTTCCAGGTGCTCCATACTACGCTCTATCAAACGGCGCTGGGGCCGTTAAGTTCCTCAAAATAGCCCGTGCGGGTGTTTTTGCGCACGTTGCCCGCCTTAAAAAACTTGCCGTTCATCACC
The DNA here is from genome assembly GCA_964476015.1 of uncultured Chitinophaga sp. Lineage (GTDB taxonomy): Bacteria > Bacteroidota > Bacteroidia > Chitinophagales > CAIOSU01 > CAIOSU01. The sequence goes on along the minus strand of CAYYZT010000353.1, from coordinate 3,483 downwards.
ACGTACACCCCGTGCGGCAAGGCCTGCACAAACGCCAGCGCGCTGCCGAGGTTGAAAAACCCGTCGCTGCTGCCGAACTTATACGGTATCATGGCGCCCGTGAGCACGATGGTTTTGGGTATGTTGGCCGCCTCCAGCACCTTGGCCGTGGTCACCATCGTGTCAGTGCCGTGGGTTATCACAATCTGCTCGTCGGAGCAGCGTTTGCAGTGCTTTACGATCAGGTCGCGGTCCTCCTCGGTCATTTCCAGGCTATCTATCATCATCAGCGTGCGGATGGTAACATCCACCGTGCAGCGGCCCAGCTTGAAGATTTCGGGCAAATGGGTATCCTTAAAATACAAGCGGCCGTTGATGATATCATACTCCTTGTCGAACGTGCCGCCGGTAACGAAGATATTGATGGGCATTTTTTGGTTGGTTATTAGTTATAGGTTATTGGTTGATTGGTTTTTGCTGTTATACTGTTTTTACCAATAACCAGTAACCAATAACCAGTAACTGCCCACAAAGGTAAGATAGTTGCGGGGTTTATGGGTGGGGGATGGGGAAGTTTGTTTTGGGGGAGAAGGATAAATCGTAACGCGAGAAGTTCGTGACTGAGCTATGTTTAGAGTATTATGTCAAATAATTTACTTCTTCGTTTTTCTAAGAAAACTCATGTGTCGTAATGAGTAAAACATCAACTCTCCAAATTTTTTCTCTGATAATCTTCCATCATTCCTTAATTGAAATGCTCCAATAATTGACAACAATAATGCTGAGGCGATTAAACATGGTATAATTAACCAAGGGTTGATCCAGATAGATGCAACGGAAATTACTGAAAGCACAACAATGAAGGTTACCACATAAAAAGAACCAGAAGTCCAAGGATTATTTTTGTTCATACTTAATGTAATTGTGTTGTTCGAATCAATGTATGTTAGTTTATCATCGTGTATAGTCACTATGTTACGGTTAAGCTCTTGAAATGCATCATCTTTATCCAAAATAGATATAGCGCTATTGTTGTAGGCAATGTTATTGCAACCTACTGCATACGAGTAATTTATCCAATATTGATGTGAATGGACTATGATTGTTTGATTTGGTTTGGATGCAGAGGCAATCATTAGATACATTTCTTCTTCTCCTATACTATCATCTATGTTAATATTTACAAACTCAAAATAAGAGGGTGATTTCGTCATCCAATCGAGCCACTGAAATAACAACGCATTATCATTTGCTTTTTCCCTGTATAGCTTCATTAGTCTTTCACTTCGATCAACTGCTACCTTGTACTTGTTGTCAGGATTCGGAAATTTATATAGCACATTAAATACGTGCGATTTATTTTCTCCTACTCCATCTATGAAATTCATGGATATTGTATATACACTCATTGACTTTACTGAATTACATTTGATTTTTTATAAACTCAGTAACGTCTTTTGCCAACTCGCCAGAATAGAAATCTATTGGCCACTCAAAAGCTCCCTTACTATCAATATCAATTCTACGGATTACAGCACTTGTTTCCTCTTTTTGGGACTCAACATAATATATTGCAACATCATCATTTTTAATCCGTTTCTCAGAAATCCTACGGCGAAGTCTTTTTAGCAAATATTCACTGTGCGTTTCTACTACCAGATATTTATAAGGTGTTTTTTTTGTTTTTGGGAGTGCAATGTCAATAAACAAATCCGATAAATCCGCTTGCATTGTAGGGTGCAGATGGATTTCTGGTTGTTCAATCAAGGTTATGCTATTCTCTTTTGATAAAAAACCTTGAATTATTACAGGTAATACTTGGGAAACCCCAAATCCAACATCTGTTAAATCTAACTCAAGTGAATTTTGTTTTACCACAATTGAATGTATAATATCTTTAAGCTGTCCTACGTCAACATGAAGATTAAATTTTTTTAACCATAAGTTTACGTTGCTTTTTAATTTTGAATCCTCCTTTAATATTTCAGCAATCGCCTCGCCATCTAATGTATCAAGAAAAATATTCGTTTTCGCTTTATCTAGAAAGTAATATCTTTTTGGGTGAGCTCGTAAAGGACTTACATAATTTATGCTTTGGGTACGAAACCCCTCCTCAAGTTTGTCTATAAAAGTATTTAATACATATCCTATGTAAAATGATATTGATGATGTTTCAATAATTTCATTTAGCTTTTCATTGTTAATAAACGAAAAAACAGTTTTAGAGTTATCAAAAACTGTTTTTAATGCTGCCATATTGTTTATGCTGATATTGTTAGTTTTAGTGCTCTTACATTTTATAAAATGTTCCTTTCCAAAATTTTTTTCATAATCTATCTCTATCTCTTCTATTGAACCTATACGTAAAGTAAATTTTTTAACTTTTAAAATACCATCACTATATTTCAGAGTATAATTGATTTTAAAACTTTCATCATCTGAAAGTTTTGAGAGGTTCTTTAAAAACTCATAAGTGGCCAATAAATCTTCCTTTTGATTCAATATTAGGTTCAGATATTTTTGAGAATTCTTTGTTATAAAAACGGGTGAGGGAGCAAATTTTTTGTCGATTTTCAATCTAGCATTAGCTAAATCACTAGTCTGATTAATAATTTCAACAAGATCATACTTGTTGAACTCCATAAAAGAACTAAAATATTTTATTGTGCTATACTTTACTACTCTATTAAATTTGTTATTTTCTTTTATTCTAAAGTGTTTTGCGATAAATTTTTTGTCATTGTCATTCTGAACAAGCTGTTCTAGCAAAAAGTAACAATGGTATCCCAATTCATCAACAAAGTTTTCAAGAGCATCTTGTTGTACAAACTTTTTTAATTCCGAGTCTTCAAATTCTAACCCAAAACTTAAATCATTATTTAGATCCTTTTTTCTAAAAAGATTAACTCCTTCGCCTAAGCTAAAGAATCCCCCGTGCAGTTTTAATGCAGATTTATAATTTTCTGTCAGCGCAGTTTCATGTAGCATCAAAAAAATTTGAATTAAACTACTCTTACCTACGGAATTAGCTCCTAACAGAACGGTAATGGGTTTAATTTCTAATCTCCCGTTTTTAAATGCCTTGTAATTCTCGAATTCAATTGCTTTTAGCATACAGGTGCATGTTGAGTCACAAATATAACTAAATTTGAAGTTTTAAAACATAGAAATAAATTAATCCCCCCCCACCCCCCGTATCTGGCGCAAGTATTTACTTGTGCCACACCATGCAGCAAGCATTTGCTTGCATTCGCCGCGCCGCCCCTTAAAATCCGCCAAATCATGGCTACCTTTGCAGCACTCACCCAAACCACAACAACATGATACCACGCGACGAAGCGGTTTTCGGATGGATTGCCAAGGAGAAGCTGCGCCAACAGCACGGGCTGGAACTGATTGCCAGCGAGAACTTTACCAGCCAACAGGTGATGGAGGCCATGGGCAGCGTGTTTACCAACAAGTATGCCGAGGGCTATCCGGGCCGCCGCTACTACGGTGGTTGCG
>CAYYZT010000352.1:0-3962 GCA_964476015.1 uncultured Chitinophaga sp. | reverse complement strand
AGCACGATGAGCGGTTTAAAAAATACCTTAGGAAGATTCGCGCCATGGCCATCGATATGGAAACGGCCACCGTTTTTATGACGGGCTTTGCCAATAAAATACCTTGCGGGGCATTGCTGTTGGTATCAGACCAACCCATGACCCCCGAAGGCGTGAAAACCGCCGAGAGCGATGCACGGGTAACCAAGGAGTATGTAGAGCTACATATCAAAATCGGCATCGACTCCCTAAAGCAGCTCATCAACAACGGGCATACCGTAAGGCACCTGAAGTTTTAGGGTATATGTATAAAAGAAAGAGACCGCTCATTTGGGCGGTCTCTTTCTTTTTATGGGCAATGCCTCAAAATTATTTCTCGGCAATTACATCAACGGTAAAGCTCACGGTGCCAGTGGCCGGACCGAAAGGGCCATCGTTAAACGCACGTACCAAGAAAGTAAAGGTTGGCTTTTTTACGATGGAAGTGATGTCGGAATATTGCGAGTTCAGCGACAGGCTGGTTACACCATTTGGTATTTCGGTGTTGTAGCCTACTTTCACGCTGTCGCCGTCGGCTATTACATAACTCTCAATGTACAGGATGTTATCGAAGTTATCGCCAGCACTGGTGATGTTGAGGGTGATATTTTTGGGCTCGATTTTTTTCACGTTGGCCAAAGAATAGCCGTAGTCGTTCAGTTCCGCCTCGATGGTATTGGTTACCACTTGGCTGTTGAATACCTGCCAAGTTTGTACGCCAACAAATTGGTTAACGGTGAATCCGGAAATGGTGATAGGTACTTCAAAGCGTTGTTCGCCATCTTCGGTGCATGAGTTGAAGGTAACCATGGATGCCATAGCCAACAATAGGAGCAGTGGGTATTTCATGTTTTTTTGTTTTGGTTTATAGAGTTAAGCAAATGTAATAAACCTAGCGAAGAATAATAGCTGTTTATCTTTGCCGGATGCCGATTTTTAAATTAAACAAACAACTAACCTTCCCGCCCGTGGATTTGTCCGAACCGGACGGCCTGCTGGCCATCGGCGGCGATTTACGCCCCGAACGGTTGTTGGTGGCTTACCAAAGCGGCATTTTTCCGTGGTTTACAGATGAGGAGCCGTTGTTGTGGTGGTCGCCCGACCCTAGGATGGTGCTCTATCCACAGGAGTTGAAAGTATCCAAAAGCATGAAACAGGTGCTACGTAGCGGCAGGTTTCGGGTAACTTTCGATATGGCTTTTGAGGAAGTGATATGCGCGTGTGCCGAAATTGACAGGGCCGGGCAATGGGATACTTGGATAGTGCCGGAGATGATAGCGGCATATACCCAGCTTCACCAACTTGGCCACGCACACTCGGTAGAGGTATGGCGCGGCGATAGCTTGGTGGGTGGACTGTATGGTGTGGCCGTTGGAAAAATGTTTTGTGGCGAATCCATGTTCAGCAAAGAAAGCAATGCCAGTAAAGCAGGTTTTATTGTTTTGGTAAACTGGCTGCAACAGCAAGGTTTCCGTTTGATTGACTGCCAAGTACACACCCCGCATTTGGAAAGCTTGGGGGCGAGGCCCATACCCAGGCAGCAGTTTTTATCGGAACTGAAAGAAGCGTTGGTTGATGAACTCGCGCCCCGTAAGTGGAACACTCAAACCAGTTTATAGCTTTTGCCCGGCAATGCTTTTACAATGCCGTTAAGCTCCAAGCCCAACAAAGCGGCGGCCACTTGGCTGGCGGGCATGCGGGCACGGAAGTTGAGCTCGTCGATGGCGAGCTGCCCGTGTTCTTGCAATAGTTTCACCACGGTTTCCTCGTCGGGTTCCAGGTCTGTAAGCAATTGCAATTGGCGGGGTGGGGCAGGAGTGGTGTCGCTATCGGTCCACCGCATAATTTCCAGAAACTCGTCCACACTGTCCAATATAGCCGCGCGGTTGGTGCGGATGAGGTAGTTGCACCCCTCCGAAGCCACTTGCCCAATGTTGCCCGGCACGGCAAACACATCCCTGTCGTAGCTATTGGCCAGCGTGGCGGTAATCATGCTGCCGCCCTTTATTTTGGTTTCCACCACAATGGTGGCATCCGTCATGCCCGCCACGATGCGGTTCCGCCGGGGAAAATTCTCGCGGTCGGGCATCGTGCCCGAGGGAAACTCCGAAAGCAAGCCGCCTTGATCATACATTTTATCGGCGGTGCTCTTGTGTTGCGAAGGATAGAGCCTATCCAGCCCATGGCCCAACACGCCGATGGTGGGCAAGCCTTCTTTCAACGCCGCGCGGTGCGCAATAATATCAATGCCGTAAGCCATGCCGCTCACCACCGTAACTTGGTGGCTGCGCAGTTTTTCCACTATCATTTCGGTAATGGTGCGGCCATATTCGGTAGCCGTGCGGGTGCCTACGATGCCTACCATGCGGGGCAGGTTCATTTCCGCGTTGCCTTTATGGTAAAGCATAATGGGGCTGTCGTGGCAGTGCAACAATCGCTTGGGGTAATTGGGGTCAAGGTAAAAGAGTGGCTTGATGCCGTTCTTTTCTATAAACTTCAGTTCTTTTTCGGCACGCTCCAAAGCATTGCTGGCCAGTATCTCTTTGGCGCGGATGTCGCCAATGCCAGGGGCGCGGCGCAGCTTGGCGTGGCTGGCTTCGAATACCTCCTTTACGCCGCCGCAGTAGCTTACCACGCCTTTTACCAGCACATCGCCAACGGATGGCAGAAACGATAAGCCTATTTGGTATAATAAATCCTTGTGTGGTTCCATGTTGTGCAAACGAAACTACAAAGAGATTTTGAATGGATAATAATTTTAGGCTAACAAATTTAGTGTAATGTGCCCATTATTTTTCGCAATCGATGCAGTGGTCGGTATGGAGCATGGTTTGGTAGGAGCGGTCTATCAACTCGCGCAGTACCTGCTCGTCCACGTCTTTAAGGCTGTTGATATAAAGGCAGGCTTTGCTGGTTTTAAATTTCCCCAATTTGGCCAGCAAATCTGGAAATGGCTCCAACAGCACATACAGCGTAAGTGCCTGCTTGCGTGGCGAAAAGCCCACCATGGGCGCATCGCCCTGGTGGCCGCTGGCATACTTGTAATGGTATTTGCCAAAACCAATTATCGACGGCCCCCATAGCACCGGTGGTTCGCCCGTTATCTCCTGCATCATTGCGCAAACGGCCTTGCCGTCCGCGCGTCGTTTCTCGTTTTCAACGGCATCCAAAAACGCCTCAACGCTTTGGGCGGTAGCTTTGGTTTTGTTTTCGGACATGCTTATTTATAGTTTTTCGTTTAAAAAAGACAAGCATTGGCACATTACCACATTAAACATCATCTTCTTCGTTTCTCTGCACCAGCAGTTCGAAGGTATCCAAATTGAGCGCCACTAAATTGCCGAGACCTTCTGCCTTGTACACGCACCCGGCATCGATGCTTAGGGTATAGTTCTTTACTTTTTTTAGGGAACGCTTTATTACCTCCAACTTGGTGGGCGTATGGCCATGGATGATGCGGCGGTACTGTATTTTTTCGGGAATAATACGTTCGCCACGGCTCCAAAGCATGGCATGGCGGTCGTTAAAGGGGTTTTTGTCGAGGAAATTCAGCCCGGCATGTACCAACACGAAATCCTCCAACTCAATATAATACTCCAAGCTATAAAGGAAATGGAGATACTCCGTGGGTATTTGGTGTACGGATTTTACCTTGAAACTTTTCAAAGTCTCCTTGCCACCTTGGCTGTAGAACAACTTAAGCAACAACGGGTCTTCCAAAGTGCGCAACAGCAAATCTTCATGGTTGCCCATCAGGCAGCGCACCTTGTAGCCATCTTCCCTGAGCTTGAGTATGGTTTTGATAACCTTTTTGCTCTTCGGGCCTTTGTTGATGTAATCGCCCAAGAGGAAAAGCTGGTCGTCGGGCTGCAAATCAAGCCGCCCGAGCAACTGCCTAAAGGTTCGGCAGCAGCCGTGTACATCGCTTATGGCCCAACGTTTAG
>CAYYZT010000351.1:1005-3995 GCA_964476015.1 uncultured Chitinophaga sp. | reverse complement strand
AGTGAGTCGCCATCTATGTCGATGGCACCATGGTTGTAGAAGAAAGGCTGCCCAGCACAGAGGTATGGCGTGGGCAAGGTTGTAAAGAAAGGCGAGTTATTGCAAAGACTGGTCAGGTTATTTAACCTTGCCTCTACGTATAGATTTTGGCTGCCGGGATTTTGCAGGTTGGTAATGGCCGAGTTGCGGCAACATTCGGTATAGCTGATAACCCAATCGTTGCAATTGGCGGGGAGGGTAAAAGTGCCCCTGTAGGTATATTGCTGTATACCGGGCAAGCTGCCCCCGTTACACCTTGTAGAGCCCATTTGCGACGGGCAAATGGCCGATACCTCTACAAACCCTACCCGCGAAAGCGAAGTAGAAGTATTGATGCCGCACGAAGCGGAAGAAATGCTGATGAATGCATTGGAAGGTGCCGTGATACCTTGGCAATCACGATAAAAATTTACCGTAAATTCATATTGGTTGCCCCCTAAGCATTGATATGTTAAATCGATGCCCACCGCATGCGATGCAAACAACTTGCTGTGAAATATAACAAAGGAAGAAAGCAACAGCAATACCACTGCAAGCGCCTTGGAGCGTAGAAATCCCCTCATACCGAAGTAGGTTTAGAAAGTAGCAATAAGGTTTAAAACAAAGTGCGAGGCGAACTAGCTTTAAATATAGCAATTTTATCACAAAAACCATTTTCCTAAAAAGAAAAGGTTCGGGCGTATACGCCCGAACCTTTTCTTTTACCCAATTATTGGCAAATTATTACCTCAAAAGGGTTATGCTTCCTTTTTCTTCTACCCTGTCGCCATTTTCAAAATATATCTCGGCATAATATACAAACACGCCCGATGGCATCAATTCGCCTTTATGCACACCGTTCCAGCCAAAGCTTAAATCTTTGGATTCAAACATTTTTTCGCCCCAACGGTCGTAAATAACAAGTGTCATATTGGATACCGCTTTGCCGTAAACATAAAACACATCGTTTAGGCCATCATTGTTGGGCGAAAAGGCATTCGGGATATAGTAGAGTTTATGTTTGTCGTTCACGTCTACCACTACTTCGGTACTGGTTTTGCACCCGTCGCCATCGGTCATTTCCACGGTATATACCGTATTGAAAAGCGGATTGGCCACAGGATTTGCGCAGTTGTCGCAGCTAAGCCCTTCAGCGGGGCTCCACACATAACTCACGCTGTTGCTGGCAGAAGTAGTGATAACCGTGCTCAAGCGTACGCTGCCGCCTAGTGGTATCAAACTGCTATCGGGCACTACCGCTATGCCGGTTGTGGGAGGGTCAAACAATTCAATGGTATCGCTTATTAGGCAGCCATTGGCATCGTAGGCATCCATAACGTATATACCCGAGCCTAAATCAGTGGCTTGGTCAGTGCCATCCAGCGTGTTCCATTTATAAATATAAGTGGGTATGCCACCGTTCACGGTTACCGTAGCAGTGCCATCAGTATAGCCATAGCACGTAGGGTCGGTTTTGCTGAATACTACCGTCATTTGGGTGGGCTGGGCAATTTCTATATTGTTTGTGGCCGTGCAACCGTTGTTGTCGGTAATGGTCACTTCATAAATCCCTGGTGCCAAATTGTTGGCCGATGCCGCCGTTTGGCTGGTAGGGGTGCTCCAGTTATATACATAGTTTGGCGTGCCGCCGGTTGGGGTTACGGTAGCCACTCCGTCTGCGTTTCCAAAACACAGCACATCCGTTTTCGCTATACTGCTTACCAGCTCCGTAGGTTCGTTAACAGTAACGGTGCTTACCTGTTCGCAAAGGTTAATATCCGTAACGGTAACGCTGTAAGTGCCTGCAGCTAAGTTGTTGGCGGTAGCCGTTATTTGCGTGCCGGCGTAGAAATCCCACTGATACGTGTAGCCAGCCGTGCCACCGCTGGCGGTTACGTTAGCTTGCCCGTCGTCATCGCCAAAGCAAGAGGCATCCCTTAAATTAGCCGTCACGGCTTCCAATAAAGGTGGTTGTACCAAAGACACGGAATCAACTTTCGGACAGTTGTTGGCATCAGTAACCGTTACTTGGTAAGTGCCTTCGGCCAAGCCTGTGGCCACAGCGGCAACAATGCCCCCCGCATTGCTCGACCATTGGAACGTATATGGTGGCGCACCGCCGCCTGCGAGTACAGAGGCGGCCCCATCAGTACCGTTAAAGCAACTTATCTCGCGGCCGTGGTAGTTGGATATTACACTGGTTTGGGTAGTTACCGCAGTAGGTTGGGTTAGCGTAACGGTAGCCCCCACTACGCACTCATTGTCATCCGACACAAAAACCGTGTACGGTATGTTCGCCGCCAATGCGGTGGCGGTTTGGGTGAGTTGTATGTTAGGGTCGTTCCAAAGGTAAGTATATGGCGGCACGCCCCCTGCCGGATTTGCTATGGCACTGCCATCAGATGCGGCAAAGCAACTCACGTTGAAACCATTATAGTTGGAGGTGGCGTTGGCCGTTACGGTAAGTAGCGGCGGTTCTAGAAGGGTAATATTATCGGTAGCGGTACAACCATTGGCATCGCTCACCCTAAGGGTATAGTTTCCGGCCACCAAATCCATTGCATAGGTAGTGTTTTGGTTGCTTGGGTCGTTCCAGCTATAGGTATAGTTTGGCGTACCCCCCGTTACGTTGGAGCCAGCCACGCCATTGTTGCCGCCGAAACAGGAAATGTTGTATCCGTTTACTGTAGTGGTAAACACGTCCACCAACAATTGGTCGGGTTCGGTTAGGGTTACCGTAGAAGTGGCTGTGCAATTGTTCACGTCAGAAACTATCACCGTATAAGCGCCCGGGCCTAGGTTGGTAGCTGTGCGCGTGGTTTGGTTATTGGTAGCTGCATCCCATTGGTAGGTGTAAGCACCGGTTCCTCCCGTAGCGGTTACCCTTGAGGCACCGTCGTTGGCACCAAAGCAACTAATGTCGGCACCATTATAGTTGGAGTACACCACCGTGGTAGCCACTACTGGGCCCG
>CAYYZT010000351.1:0-995 GCA_964476015.1 uncultured Chitinophaga sp. | reverse complement strand
GGGCCCGGCTCGGAAATAGAAACCGAAGTGCCCGTGTTGCATCCGTTGTCATCCGTAAGCGTAACCCAATAAATGCCTGGGCCAAGATTGTTTATAATGCTCGTGGTTTGGCCGTTGGCGTTCGGGCTCCAATCATATCGGTAAGGCAGCGTACCGCCCGAAGCGGTTGCTTCCACAATGCCATCGTTAGCACCGTTGCAACTTATCTCCGCACCATTGTAATTGGAAATAGAGGCTGCTGTAAGGTTAATGACCAATGGACCTGGCTGGAATACGAACGCACTGGCAGAAGCGGAACACCCGTTGGCATCGGTAACGGTAACAAAATAGTTGCCAGAACCAACGTTTGCGATGTTAGGGTTGGTATTTACTTGATTGCTTACCGACCACAAATAACTATAGCCGGGCGTGCCACCAGTAACCGCTACCGTAGCGGTTCCATCAGCATTGCCGTTACATACCGAAGGTGTGGTAGTGGTATTTAAAACCATGGCCGGCGGGCCGGGCACCACCACGTTGTGTGCGGTGGCACAGCCCGATGCATCGGTAATGGTTACGGTATGGGTACCCGCTTGCACATTGGTAATGGAAGGGCCAACGGCGTTGTTGGACCACAAATAGGTAACGGGCGGAATGGCCCCGGAAGAAACACTCACGCTGGCCGAACCGTTGCTGCCACCTGGGCAGGTAGGCGGCACCACATTGGAAGTGATCGTGTAAGAGGAAGGGGAAACCTGTATGGTAAACGATTGTATAGCCCGTGCCGTGATGGGGCAGGCATCGTCTTCTACGGTAACTATAAAGTTGAACGTACCGCTTTGGCTAGGGCTGGGTGTCCAACAGAATTCGGCCACGGGTGGCTGGGTGTTGCTCACCGTCATAGTAGCACCAGCAGGCAAATTGTTGTAGGTAACCGTTAAATTATTTCCTGGATTGGGGTCTTGGAAGTTTACGTTGAAACAAAGCGGATTACCCCCACAAATAGTAGTATTGTA
>CAYYZT010000350.1:0-3999 GCA_964476015.1 uncultured Chitinophaga sp. | reverse complement strand
CACCTCGTCAATCAAATTAAGCACTTCCTCTCTCGATACGAAGCGTTGGTGCCGTGCCTCGAAATCATTGGTGAGCAGTTGGAAACGGCCCGTTTCGCCATACACGTCCACTATTTCCTTGGCTTTGCGTTTGGCTTTGAGCAGCAAAGCCTCGTCGTCGGCCTCGGCACTCATGGAGAAACTGTTGTCAATATAAATCGATACGCCCCTGGTGCCTTCCTTTGCTTGGTCGGCATTGGCCACGGGGATGTACGGCTGTGCAAACGCCAACACCAAAAACAATACCGCCAGCGTGCGCGCCGCAAGCACCAACAGGTGCTTAAGCTTGCTACGGCTGGTGGTTTCCTCCTTTATTTCCTTGAGGAAGCGCACGTTGGTAAAGTACACCGTTTTGTACCGCCTGAAATTGAACAGGTGTACGATGATGGGTATGGCCACCAACGCCGCGGCAAACAAAAAGGCTGGGTACACAAAACTCATGTGGGCAAAGTTAATTTATTTAGACGCAAGACCTAAGATTTAGTTTCGGGTTGCGAGTTACGGGTTGCGGGTTAAACGAAATTAATATAGCCATCATTGCAATGATGGGCGTATTTATACCTTTGTACCAACTCGTAACCCGTAACCCGCAACCCGAAACCAACAATGAACCTCCGATGGCGCGTGGCGCAACACTTCGAGCAGTATTGGTGGCGGCGCTACCTGCACGGCAAGCATTGGCCGGAGTATTACCAATGGAAGTGCGGGTATTGGAACAATCTTTTGCAGCAAGCCATACGCTTAACACCCGAACTGGCGCAGGTATTGGACACCCCGCAACATATTTTGGACGCTGGCTGCGGCCCGGCAGGCATCTACATGGTGCTGCACAACCACCAAGTAACGGCCATTGATCCGTTGCTGGATAAATACCGTTATTGGCTGGCCGACTTTAGGCCCGAACAATACCCTTGGGCACACTTCCACAACCTGCCATTGGAACGTTTCCGCACCCGAAACCATTATCCATTAGTGCTATGTATGAATGCCTTGAACCATGTGGCCGACATTGAGGCCGCCATCATTAAGCTTGCCGCAGCCACGCTGCAAGACGGTTTGGCCGTGGTAACGCTCGATGTACACAAGTATCCATTCTTCCAAAAGCTTTTCAAAACCATTCCCGGCGATATTCTCCATCCGCACCAATATACCCTCAAGGGTTATGTAGCGTTATTTAATTTGTATGGATTCCGCCTACAAGGCAACCTTACCCTACGTCCGGGCCGTTTATTCGACCATGAGTTGCTTGTGTTCAAAAAAATGTGAATCTGGCACGGAAATAGCTTAATTTTGCGCATTCTTTTTTAGGATGGTTTTGAAAGGCACTAACTACTTTTTATTCTTCCTGCTTGTTTTCCTGTTGTCCGCCATGGGCATGCAGGCGCAAAACATCGTTCTCAAGGGCAAGGTAACCGATGCGCTTACGGGCGAGCCTATGCCCTACGTGAACGTGTACCTCGACGGGAAATTCATCGGCACCATGACCGATGACAACGGCAACTATGAGCTAAACGTGGGAAAACGCGCCGATACCTTGGCCGCTTCCACCCTAGGCTACAAAGTGCTTAAAAAGCCCATTGGCTCCGCAACGGAACAAACCATCAACTTTTCGTTGGAAATGGATGCCATCTCGCTGGAGATTGCCGAGGTGGTAGCTGGCGAAAACCCGGCAGACATCCTGTTGCGCAAAATCATCAAAAACAAGCCCTACCTTAATACTGCCCAGTTTAAAACGCTGCAATACGAGGCATATACCAAATATGAGATTGACCTGGCCGATTTCGCGCCGAAGAACATTGACGAGAGCAAACTGCTCTCCCGCTTTCCGCATTTGAAGGATTATGTGGACACGGCCAAAGAGGGCACCTCTATACTCCCTATTTTCCTGATAGAAAACCTGAGCGACAACTATCTGCAAAACAACCCGCTGAAAACCACGGAAAGGGTAAAGGCCGTAAAAATGTCGGGCGTGCAGAAACAGGATTTTATTACCACCTTGCTGGGCGGGGTAAACCAAAACCTGAACATTTACGAGAACCTTATTGCCGTAATGGGCAAAAACTTCGTAAGCCCCGTGGCCGATTACGCCCTAGGGGTATATAAATACTCACTGGACATTTACGACACGCTGTACGTGGCCGGCGAGCCGCACTTTAAAATGGGCTTTAAGCCGAAGCGCAAGGGCGAGAACACCTTTACAGGCGAAATGCTCATCAGCATTAAGGATAATGCCATCCGCTCCATAGAAATGGACCTATCGGAAGGCGTAAATATCGGCTTCATCCAAAAGCTATCGTTTTCCAACACTTTTGAGCCTTATACCAACAACCCTGACGATACGGTACGCTATTGGATGCCGGTAAAGGAAAACCTCAAAATACAGTTTACCTACTACCTGGGCGGCGAAACGAAAATCATCGGCAAAAAATACAAGAGCTACCGCAACCTGAAAATAAACGAGGCCGTGGCAAGCGAGGCTTGGTCGGCATTTGACGAGACCGACATAAGCGACGAGGCATATGAGCAAGACGAGGTATATTGGGATACCATGCGCCACGACAAGCTTGGCGACACCGAGATGGGCATTTACGATATGGTGGACAGCTTGAAGCGTACCAAGCGGTTCAAAACCATTTTCTTTGCCGCGCAAACCCTTACCAGCGGCTATGCCCGCGTAAAAAAGGTGGTGGAGTTTGGCCCGATAGCCAACTCCTTTAGCGTAAACGATGTGGAGGGCTTTCGCCTGCGTATAGGCGCGCGCACCACCGCCGCTTTTAGCGAGCGGGTGCAACTGGAAACCTACATCGCTTACGGCTTTAAGGATAGGCGGGTAAAATATGGCGGCAAGGTGCAGTTTATCATTGCCCGTAAGCCGTGGAACAAGATTGCCTTTAGTGCTTTTACCGATGTGGACTTAAAGAGTCGCAACGCGGAGGAAATGGACTACGACAACGTGTTTAGCGTGCTGCAAAAGAAAAACGCCATACAGCGGCTTTACAATATCGACTCGTATAAAATGGTGTACGATACCGAGTTGCACAAAGACCTTACGGCCTATTTTACCCTGTTGCACCGCCGTTTTAAGCCCGCTTTCGATTTCGCTTACGAAAAGGATGGGCAAATACGCAACAGCGTTATCTCTTCGGAAGCCACCGTAACCTTGCGCTGGCAGTACCGTAGCAAACCGTTGCCGGGCACATTTTTGCGCGAGGCGCAAATGTCGCGCTTCTTTGGGCAGTTCCGTACCAAAAACGAGTGGCCGATAGTGCGCTTTATATACACCGCCGGCATACCCAGCCTGCCCGATAGCGATTTTAAGTACCACGATTTGGCGTTCGGCCTGCAAGGCGATGTGCAGATGACCGCCAAAATGAGCATCTACTACAATGCATGGATTGGCAAAATAATAGGCACCGTACCGTTTTTGCTGCTGCGCAACCCAGAGGGCAACTTCAGCTATGTACACAACAAGTACCTTTTCAACAACATGAGCCTGCTGGAGTTTAGTGCCGACCAGTACGCCAGCATCAACTTCCAGTGGTACTTTGGCGGCATGTTGCTAGACAAGATACCGGGCATCAAAAAACTGAAACTGCGCGAGGTGGTAACCACCAACGTGTTTTACGGCACCATGACGGCCGCCAACCGCGAATACAACAGGCTCAACGCTTTCGACGTGGCCTATCCTGTGCCTTACGTAGAGGCGGGTGTAGGTATAGAGAACATTTTTAAGTTTATCCGCATCGATTATATTCACCGCTTTACCCACCGCGACAACCCCAATATAACCAAATGGGCTATTTACGCCAGTTTGTTCATTAAAATTTGATATATTGGCAGCCACATATTGCAAATGGCTTGCTTTTAATAATTCTTGCCGCCAAACACAACTTTGGTTCGGGCTAAGCGTATCAGGCCCTATGTGCAGTTTTAAAAGCACCGACTTATTACGTTTTTATG
>CAYYZT010000349.1:0-4018 GCA_964476015.1 uncultured Chitinophaga sp. | reverse complement strand
GGACCTTCTAGCATCGTTGCACTACATTTGAATTACCCGCTGTATTATTATCCCGCACTATGCGAAGTTCTCTGCATTATTGTCAGGAGGTCCTTGCAGGATGACGAAGTATGGTGGCTTGATTAAATTAGATTATTACCAAAATTCCCTCAATACCCCACAAACCCGTAATTTGCAGTTCCACCAAAATCCGTTTTAGGTGAAACGAGCAACAATAATCGGCGCAGGGCCAGTGGGCTCCCTTTGGGCCCTGTTTATGGCCCGCCGTGGCTACCAAGTAGACGTGTACGAACGCCGCCCCGATATGCGTCAACACCAGATAGGCGCGGGCCGCTCCATTAACCTTGCCCTTAGCGACCGTGGCTTGCGTGCCCTCCGGGCCGTGGGCCTGGAGGAAAAAATACGCCAGATGGCCATACCCATGCATGGGCGGCAAGTACACATGCCCGACGGCAACAGCGGCCTGCAACCCTACGGCGAACAAGGGCAGTACATCAACTCCATCTCCCGTGGCGGGTTGAACATGTTGTTGATGGACGAGGCCGAAAAGCATGGCAATGTTACGTTCCATTTCAATACCCGCAGCGTGGATATTGACCGTGATGAGAACGAAGTATTACTGGAAAATTTGGAAACGGGCAAACGCTTCATATCCCAATCCGACGTCATTTTCGCCACCGACGGGGCTTTCTCCGCAGTGCGCAGTGCCATGGTGAAGGCCGATAGGTACAATTACAGCCAACACTATCTGGAGCATGGCTATAAGGAACTCAGCATTCCCCCCGCCGAGGGCGGCGGTTTCCGTATGGAATCCGGGGCGTTGCACATCTGGCCTCGCAAGAGTTTTATGCTTATCGCCTTGCCTAACTTAGATGGCAGCTTTACTTGTACCCTTTTCCTGGCTTTTGAGGGCGAAGTGTCGTTTGAGAAACTACAAACACCCGAGCAGGTACAGGCATTCTTCCAAGAATATTTCCCCGATGTGGTGGAACTGATGCCCAATTATGTAGAAGAGTTTTTCAACAATCCGACTTCCTCCCTCGTTACCGTAAAGTGCTACCCGTGGGTATATGCCGATAAACTGGCCCTGATGGGCGATGCCGCCCACGCCGTGGTGCCGTTCTACGGGCAAGGCATGAACTGTGGCTTCGAAGACTGTACGGTAATGGACCAACTGGCCGATAAGCACAACGAGGATTGGCCCAAGGTGCTCGAGGCTTTCCAGCAAAGCCGCAAGCCCAACGCCGATGCCATTGCCGAACTGGCGGTGCGCAACTTTATAGAAATGCGCGACTTGGTGGCCGATCCGTTCTTTCTACTGCAAAAACAAGTGGAAAAGCAGTTGCACCGCCGCCATCCGCAACGGTATATACCCTTGTATCCGTTAGTAACCTTCAGCGAGATGCCCTATGCCGAAGCCCTGCGCAGGGCCGATATACACGACCGATTTTTTGCCGAAGCTGGGAAAGACTTGATGACCATGATTGCCACCCAGCCCGAAACCGAGATGGCGCAACAATTGATGGACGAGTGGGTGGACACGATAGAAAAGAAATACTGATGGAACATTTCGGCAAGTTTGTTTCCGACCTGGAAGCAGCCATAGCACAAAACGACCTGCCCGGTTGGGCGGCCCAATCTAAAATGGCACCGCCACAGCGCATGAAGCCCGAAACGTGGATGGAGCATTACAAAAACGCCCGCCTTGGCGCGGTGCTTATTCTGTTTTACCCCCTTAACGATACCGTGCATACCGCGTTTATCCAACGCCCTACTTACGACGGGGTACACAGCGGGCAAATAGCTTTCCCGGGCGGGAAGCGCGAAGAGGGCGACGAGGATTTGATACAGACCGCCCTGCGCGAGGCTTGGGAAGAGGTGGGCATATTGCCCGAAAACGTAACCGTGCTGGGCACCTTGAGCGAACTGTACATACCGCCAAGCAATTTTTTGGTAACGCCCGTAATGGGCATAGCTCACGAGCAACCCAAATTCGTGGCGCAAGAGGCCGAGGTGGAAAAGATTATAGAAACCGACCTGAAACTGCTTACCGACCCGGCCATTGCCTCCATTAGGCCCATATACATCAGGGAAGATTACCGCCTCGATTCGCCGTCATTCGACATCGGCGGCGGGCCGCTTATCTGGGGTGCCACGGCCATGATGATAAGCGAGCTGAACGAACTGCTAAAACACGTGGAATGGTAATAGCGTCCGTTTCGCTATTTGCCGTTACCAATTCCTCACCTTACCAGCGCAACGCTGCCCGTGGCGGTGCGCCGGGCCCCGGTAGCGGCCACGGTGTATTCCGCCTGCCACACGTACACGCCCATGTCGGCCTCGCCGCCCTTGTAGGTGCCGTCCCAGCCGAGGCCGGTGCCTGACCGGAAGACCAGCTCGCCCCAGCGGTTCCAGATGGAAAAGCTCGTTACCGTTATGTTTTCGTTCAGTATGCGGAACACGTCGTTCCGCCCGTCGCGGTTGGGGGAGAACGCCTTGGGCACCAACAGCCCGCTCTGCACCCGCACCTCGTAGGTCTTTCCAACGGCACAGCCGTTGGCGTTGGAAACCGTGCAGGTATAAACCCTGCTCTCGCCCGGCATCACATGGAGGGCCGTGTCGTCGTTTTGCAGCACCTCCGCCAAGGGCTCCCAACGGTAGTGCTCGCCCAGTGCGGGGGCGGGCAGCAGGGCGGTTTCCCCCTCCGAGATACGGAACACGCTGTCAACCACCCGAGGCACGGGTGCCTGCGCCACGTGGATGAAGCCCGCCTTGTGCTCGCTGGTGCTGCCCCAGCGGCTGGTTACGGTGAGCGTGGCGTCGAAACGGCCGGTGTCGTTGTAGCACACGGGCGGCGGCTCCCGGCCTGTAAAATGCTCTGGTACGCCGCCGGGAAAGTGCCATTCCCACGTATCGGCCACGTGCAGTAGCGGGTCGCTGAACCGCACGCACTCCCCCGTGCAGACGGCCTGCCTGTCGGCCTCGATGGCTGCCACGGGCGGGCAGGGAACGACGGTGATATACGCCCACCCCCAACTGGAGTCCGTAGTGAAGGAATGGGAAGCGAACATCCACTTGCGGAAGGAGCCGGTATCTTCATAACATACCGTTACGGTATCGCCACGGATACTGTCCGCGCCCACACTCCCCTCAAATATCCACGAAAAGGTAACGTTGGCGTTATAGTCGCAGTGCCGCGTAGTAGCCCATGCCTTAAAGCACCTTCCCGCGCAGATAGTATCTGGGTAATGGAAGGAAGGATGCATATCGGTAGAGGCGCCTACACCTATCGGCCATCCATCAATATAACACTGCCCCTTACAGGCGAGGGAAGCAAACAGGAACAATATGGCTAGCAATCGTTTCATGGCAAGGGAACAGAAAACAGGCTGCCGCGCGCATGCACGGCAACCTGTTCTTTTTTCGTTATTAAAGATACGACTATTATTTTACCGTAAGCATGCGTGGCGCAAGGCCGGAGCCGTGCAGCAACAGCACGTAGTTGCCTTTTTGAAGGGTGGACACATCCAACATGGCCGCGCCATCGGCGATTTCCATGGGCACCATTACCATACGGCCCAACATATCGAACAGGCGGATATCGGCCTTTTTATGCTTACCGTAATCTCCTTCCCACATCACGTTCACTACATCTTGGCTGGGGTTGGGGTAAAATGTCCAGTCAAAGTCCACCGTTACGGCATCGTCCGGTATCGATGTTTCAGTATCGCCCTCCCCGGTTTTGCAACCGCTATTCAGGTTGCGCAGCCAAGCTATGGCCGTTACACCCGTGGGGTTGCACTGGTTGGCTATGGTAAGAGTGAAACGCCAAATACTGGTGGCACTGTTGCTGGTAACGTACCCTATCGGGTGCCCGCCATACGTAGTGGCAAAGGCATTGAGGTCTAAACTGGCCAAATCGTTGAGGTTGGTAAGGGTGGCATTGGGCTTGCTAAACACCAAGGTAGGCATGTTGAGGCAGTTCGACAAGCCTGAACGTTGCAAAGTACACCTCCAA
>CAYYZT010000348.1:2444-4048 GCA_964476015.1 uncultured Chitinophaga sp. | reverse complement strand
GCTGGTGGGTTATTGGCCAGTTTAAGCGCATTGCCCGTAGGCGCATGATAAAGCGCCAGGTGGACCCCTCGCTTATCGATTTTGTTGGCAGCATGATTAGTATCATCCTCAAGGTGTTGCTCATCATTAGTGTGGCCAGTATGATTGGTATAGAAACCACCTCGTTTGTTGCTGCCATCGGCGCGGCGGGCTTGGCCATTGGTTTGGCGTTGCAGGGCAGCCTCTCCAACTTTGCGGGCGGCATGCTCATCTTGTTCTTCAAGCCTTTTAAAGTGGGCGACAGCATTGATGGCAAGGGGGGCAGCGGTACCGTGGAGCGCATCGATATACTGCATACCACCATCTCAACCGTAAACAATATTAAAATCATCATCCCCAACGGACAGCTTTCCAATAACGAGGTGGTAAACTATTCGCGCAACGAAACGCGCAGGGCGGTATTTGCGGTAGGCATAGATTATAAGGCCGATATCCAGTTCGCCAGAAAAACCATCCTGCAACTGCTCGAAAACGACCCCCGCACCATCAAAGAACCAAAACCCGCGGTGTACGTGGAGCAGTTGGCCGATAATTCCATCAACCTCACCATACGCTCGTGGGTGAAAAGCGGCGAGTACTGGAATTATTATTTCGACAACTTAGAACGTATTAAAGTGGCTTTGGACCATGCGGGCATCGGCATACCGTTTCCGCAACGCGATATACACGTGTACAGGCACTGGGCACCCGATGCCAACAACGAGGATATTACCGGGCCAAAAGCCGCAAAGTAGCCGAGCCGCTGGCCTGTTGCACCCTGCACAGGTACATGCCCGTGCCCACCTCCATTGTTATTGCTACGGTTTGGCTGACATTAGGTGGCGTTAGGGTTTGCTCGTAGGTTTTGCGGCCCAACAGGTCATACACCGTTATGCTCAAGGGCTGGCCAGCCGTTAGGTTGCCCAGTTCCAAGTTCCAGTATCCATCGGCGGGGTTGGGGTAGGCTTTGGTAACGATGGTTTTTTCCACCTCGTTTATGCCTATGGGCGTATCGGTCTCCTTAAAAAACTGCAAGCCCCCGCGCAGGCTGCCCACTACCATTTCAAATTTGCCGTCGCCATCAATATCGGCCACGGCAAAGTGTGCATACTCGCCTACATCGATGCCGCTAAACACGCTGTCTATCTTGGTAAAGGCACCGCTATACCTTTTATCGGCATCCAACCGGTACAGCCATATATTGCCCAATACGTTGCCTACCAACAGGTACGGCTGGCTGTTGTGTGCCAGTTTCACCACCCGGGGGGTGCTTTCGCCATATAGTAGGTTGGGCTTCACGTTTACCTCGCCGAAGTTGGCATTGGTAGCCACGGAGCTGAACGAAGGGCTGCCAGTGGTGCCCATGTTCTCAAAATAGTGGAGGTTGCCCTGCGGGCGGCCCACGATGAGGTCGGGCAGGCCGTCGCCGTTTACGTCATACACCTCAGGCTTGGCAAAGTTGCCCACATCTATGTTGGCGAAAGGCGATGCGGCCAAGGTAAGCCTCATGGAATCGCCAGCGGCGGCCGTGTTGCGAAAGTAATGCAGGTTGCCCACATGGTCGCCGAAAATCAAATCGAGCGCGC
>CAYYZT010000348.1:0-2434 GCA_964476015.1 uncultured Chitinophaga sp. | reverse complement strand
GCGCAATGGTTTGTAGTTTTACACTACCGGTAAGAAAAGTGGAAAGGCCCAAATAATCCCTATCCACCAGCCTAAACGCCGGGGCCGAAGCCGTGCCCACATTGATAAACAAGGCTAGCTTGCCTACGGAAAAATTGATTGCTTCGAAGTAGCCGTTGTTGCCCACCACCATATCCATAAGCCCGTCGCCGTTCACGTCGGCAAAGGCGGGGTAAGCCCCTTCGCCCACGTCAATCATATCTCCCACGAGGAAAGAATCGGTTTGGAAGCTGAACTGTATATTGTTGCTGAAACCGTCGCTTTCATAATACCAGGAGCAGTTGTGGTTAAATCCTTTCTTGGGTGTGTTGGCACCCACTAGCAAATCCTTGTCTCCATCGTTGTTCACGTCCACATAAAAAGCGGCGGGGAATATGGGCAGCGCAATGGAGCGGTCGTAAGAGGGGAATATGGTGTCTTGCGATATGGCCACCGCCGAATCCGGGTTACCGCCATTGAGCAACAGCACCATATTGTCGAACGACACATCGCCCAATAGCACTTCCTTTAACCCGTCGCCGTTTTGGTCGAAAGCCATTGCCGTGGAGCCTACGTGGCGGTTGCCGCCTTCCGTAAGCGTATCGTTTTTGGGCGTGCCGCAAGGGTCAAAAAGTTCTACGGAACGGGTAACGCCAGTTTCGTTAAAATCTCCCCAGCAATAGCTCCTTATTTCAAAGCCGATGGTATCGCCGCAGCCGTTGCCCGTCTCCATGCTCAGGTTTTCAAAGTACTCCAACCTAAACCCCACGGGGCTAAAAGTGAGCACATCCCAATCCCCGTCGCCGTTCACGTCAATTACCGCCGGAATATCGATGGCCGAAATGAAGATGTTGGTCGGGTTGCCCGTTTCGGTGGTGTAGCTAAAGTATCCCCGGTGGGTAAAAGAGAGACGTCCGTCCGTGTTGCGCGTACCGGTATATAGCACCATCAAGGCGGGTTCTTCCCAAGTAATGAAATCGGGCACCCCGTCGCAGTTATAGTCGTCCGAGAGCATCCAGTGGCGCAAGTTGGGCAGGTCGGCGGCATATTCGGGGGCATAGGTGTAGTCTACTTGGTTGGGCGTGCCGCCGTTGATGAAAGTCAATACCGCTTGCCCGCCGTCGTAATACCCCCGGTTGAATACCACGAGATCGTCAATGCCGTCGCCGTCCAAATCCGCCGCTGCAAACTGCGGGTTGTTCAGCCCGCCCGCCCACGCATATTTCAGTAGCTTGTTGCCCTCGTAAACGGGCACGTTGTGCCGCTGTTGGAAAACATTTTGGGCTTGTACAAATAAGGATAGGCAGATAAACGATGCGGCAACAAAAAACTTCATGGTAGGAGGGTGGTTTAGAGACTGTTTCTTTATTGTTTGATAAGCTTCACGGTTTTAAAATAGGCACCTTGGGCCACATGTACCACATATACCCCGGCAGGCAAGTGCGCCATGGAAAGCTGCCCGGCCCAGCTATCGGCAAGGGGCAGCACCTCCGTGTGCAACATGCGGTTGCCCAACAGGCCGTACACCGATACCACGGCAGGCTGTGCGGGCTGCATGCCTTGTATAGATAGGAAAACGGCACCGTTGGTTGGGTTGGGGTACACATCGCATTTCAAAGGGTTGCTGGCCAAGGTTGGCACGGCTATAATGTCTTCGATGGAATCGGAGAGGGTATAGAAGCCCAGCCCGCCACGGTGGTTGCCCACTATCATTTCGGGCTTGCCGTCGTGGGTAATGTCGGCTATGGTAAGGGATGTGCGTTCTCCCGCATCTATATTGGCATAGTGGTCGAACACTTGGGCAAAGCTGCCGCTATAAATACTGTCCGCATCAAACACGTAGCCATAAATACGCCCTTCCTC
This sequence comes from uncultured Chitinophaga sp., assembly GCA_964476015.1. GTDB lineage: Bacteria > Bacteroidota > Bacteroidia > Chitinophagales > CAIOSU01 > CAIOSU01. Next base: position 553 of record CAYYZT010000348.1, on the reverse strand, counting down.
GTTGCCGCTCAATACGTAGCGTGTGGCGGTGCTGTCCAGCGTGGTCACTATTGGGTTGGCATAGCCATACAGGCTTAAAAAGGTACTTACGTTAATGTTGCCAAAGGCGGTATTGGTGGCCACGGCATCAAATTGCGGGGCGGTGGCCGTGCCTCGGTTCTCGAAATAACGCACAAAGCCCGAGCGCACCCCTATCAACAAGTCAGGCAGGTTGTCGCCGTTTACGTCATAGATGTAGGGGGCGGCATATACCCCGGCGTTGATGTCTGCATATCGCCTTATGGGCGCGGCGAAGGTCATGGTATTGCCGGGCCCGGCGGTGTTCTCGAAAACCCTTCCCGGCAATTTCAATCTGCTCGGCCTGCGCGCCGGCGAATGGACCAACGCCGCCGCCCAATCCCTGCCGTTCGGGCAACGCAATGTTTATCGCGACACCGCGCTGGGCACGAATTACTACGGCATGGTGGAATTTGCCGACGGCGATCCCAACACCACCGGCTACGATTATCCGTTTTGGGAATTGTCCATTGATGATTTGAACGACCGCGATCAG
>CAYYZT010000347.1:564-4050 GCA_964476015.1 uncultured Chitinophaga sp. | reverse complement strand
ACCGTGGACCTTTGCGGTTTCTTTACCGACCCAGGCGTAACTGCTAACGACAACGTGGATGGCAACATTACCGCTAACGTTACCGACAACAGCAACCTAGTGCCTTTCGGTACTTTGTTGACCCCGGGCACTGCCGGTACTTACACCATCACTTATACCGTAACCGACGGTGCTGGCAACACTGCCACCGCTACCCGCACGGTAAACATTGTTGACCAAGGCCCGGTTATCACCATTTCTGGCGGCACTACCCAAACCATCGAGGTTTGTGATGCCTTCGAGATTCCTGGTGCTACCGCTTTCGACAACTGCGATGGTTTTGTAACCGTAAACACTACCGGTACGGTGGACAGCCTTACCCCTGGTACTTACACTATTACGTACACTGCCACGGATGGTAACAGCAACACATCAACTGCAACTTTGACGGTAACTGTTTCTCCTGACCAAACTGCCCCGGTAATTACCTTGACCGGCGCATCTACCGTACACGTGTACTTGGGCACTACCTTTACCGACCCAGGTGCCACCGCTACGGATTGCTCAGGTACGCCTACCGTAACCAGCAACGCCAGCACCGTGGTAAACACTACCACCCGCGACACCGTTACGGTTATTTACACGGCTACGGATGACAACAACCTTACTTCTACCGCACAACGTACGGTAATCATCAACACCGAGCCAGACCCGGACTTTACCTTTACTTCCGGTAGCTTGACCGTAACCTTTACCGATGCTTCGTTGTACAACCCGAGCGGTTGGTTGTGGGAATTTGGCTACAACAGCCTTTCCAGCACCCAGCCTAGGCCAAGCTTCACTTATCCTGCCGAAGGTGAGTACGAAGTATGCTTGACTGCCCGCAACGTGTTCAACAACCCGCCGTTCAGCAAGCCTGCCAAGAAAACCTGCAAAACCATCAACGTGGCCGTAGGTATCAACGACGTGGCCCTCGACCAATCGATTTCGATCTATCCGAACCCGACCAGCGGTGCCCTTACCATCAACGTAAAGGACTTGAGCTTTGAAACCATGAACGTAAAAGTGTTCAACCTTATCGGTGAGCGCGTTTACGCCAGCGAGCACAGCAAAGTGCAAGCACAAAGCCTTATCAACCTTAACATCGGTGGCAACGCCAGCGGCATCTACATGGTGCAGATTTCTACCGAACAAGGTGTAGTAACCAAGCGCATCAACCTGCAAAACGGTTTCTAAACTAGGTTTCGACCCAATAACGAAAGGCTCCTGTTGCAAAACGGGAGCCTTTTCTTATTTTAGGCCCGATGAATACGCAAAACCACGAATGGTTTTTTGTAAAACTATTGGTGCCATATCTTTCGGGTATCCTACTGATGGCGGCCTTTCCATTACCCGGGCTGCTGCTACCGTTGGGGCTGGCATTGGCGGTTTTGGGTGCGATATTGTTCGTTTTGCATCGATTTATAAACCCTGTATCTCGAGCTTGGCCAGTTATGTTATGCGGTTGGATGCTGTTCGCAGGGATGCTCGCCACCCATTGGAGCCAGCCCACCCTATCGGCCGACTATTATGGGCACAACGTGGCAAAGCCCGGCGTACTGCTGGTTTCGTTGGAACATAAACCGCTCTTGAAAACGCTCCACTACCAAGTTACCGTAAACGTAACAGGAAAGAAGCAGGGGGAGCACATAGTTCCGGCGAAAGGGAAGCTGTTATTGTACTTGCCTATTGACAGTACCGTGGCTGCGTTGGCCTACGGCGATATATTGGCCATCAATGCCAAACCCGAACCCGTGCCGTCAGCCGCAAACCCCTACGAATTTGATTACCGAAACTACTTGGCCAACAAATACATCCACTATCAAACCATGCCCAAAGTGGATAGGTGGTATGCTACCGGGCTGAACGACGGCCATTGGTTTTACAAAGGCTTGGAAACGGTGAGAGCACACGCCGTTGCTGTTTTAAAGGCACATTTGCCGCCGGACTATGCCGCTATAACCGCCTCCATGCTGCTCGGCTATCGCGCCGATCTCTCCACCAGCCTTTTGGAGCGGTATTCCGTTACGGGCACCATCCACGTACTATCGGTATCGGGCATGCACATGGTGCTGCTTTACGGGCTGCTGGTTTGGGTGCTGTTGCCCATCCGCCGCACCAAGCGGCCATGGCTGCGGCTGGGCCTTATACTCGCCGTTATTTGGCTATATGCTTGCCTTACGGAGCTTTCACCGCCCGTGTTGCGGGCCTCCATCGTGTTCAGTTTTTTTGCGTTGGCCCAAACCATCCACCGCAAGCCCGATGCGCTTAACGTAGCGGCGGGCTCGGCACTGTTGATTTTGTTGTTCGACCCGATGCAGTTGTTCGATGTGGGCTTCCAGCTTTCCTACTTGGCCGTGGCGGGTATTATTTTTCTATACAAACCGCTTTCCCGCCAATGGCCCATCCGCAACCGATACCTGCGTTGGGTATGGGAAGGCACGGCCCTGTCCATAGCCGCACAGGTGGCCACTTTCCCGTTGGTGATGTACCATTTCCACCAAATACCGCTTTATAGTATACCGGCCAACTTGGTGGTAATGCTGCTCTCGCCCGTTATCATGTACGGCGGGCTGGCATTGTTGGTGTTGAATTGGCTTCCGGGCGTGGGTTGGCTGCTGGGCAAATGCTTGTGGGGAGGCATGTGGCTGATGCACGAAAGCCTTGGGCTTATTGCCGATGCGCCTTTCTCCGCGCTCAAAACCCTATACCCTACCATAGCGGAAACGATGCTGTTATTTGCAATGGTGGTGTCCGGTACTGTCCTTTTCCGCTACCCGAGGCCCAAGGCGGTGATAGCCACGCTGCTTTCGATAATGGTTTATCTGGCAACCATCAACCTGCGTATTTACGAACAAAAGCACCAGCAGCAACTGGTGGTGTACCAATACCCCAAGCATTCCGCCATCGGGGTTTTGCAAGGGCAGGCAGCCGCACTATTTATCGACCCTTCGAGCTGGGAAGATACCGTGAAACTGGAACGAAGCATTTACCCCATGATGCATGCCAACGGCATTGCAAACACAGCCCCCAACTGCCCTCCCTCTAAGCAAAACCGCTACGGCGTGGTGGGTACCCGCAAGTACGCCTTGCTGGCGAAATATGCACGACATAATTTCCCCTCCCAAAAACTTAAAGTGGATTATTTGATACTCGCCCAAACGCCGAAAGTAAACATGCTGCAACTAAGGCAGGTGTATGATGCGGATATCATTGTTTTTGATGGCAGCAACCACCCCAAGGTAGCGGAGCGTTGGCTGAAAGAATGCAAGGTGCTCGGCCTGGATTGCCGCAGCACGCGCCACGGGGCTTTTATTGCCAGTTGGTAAGCTCGGCCAACATGGCCTCGATGGCGGCATACACGGCATCCAGTTGGCTATCGGTAATGCAGTAAGGCGGCAAAATATAAACGGTATTGCCCAACGGCCTCAGCAGCACGCCTTGGCCGATAAAGAAATCGTACATCCT
>CAYYZT010000347.1:0-554 GCA_964476015.1 uncultured Chitinophaga sp. | reverse complement strand
TCCTGTCGCGCAGGTTGTGGAAGTAGCTGCCGCCGTCGCCCACCTCAAACGCTATTACCGTGCCCAGCACCCGGATGCCGGATGTTTGCGGGTGCTGCGACAGCTTGTCGGCAAAAGCCTCGTGCCGGGCTTCGATGTGTTTTATTTTGCCTAACGTATTTTCCTGTTCAAACACCTCCAAACTGGCCAAGGCGGCCACACAGCCCAGTGGGTTGGCCGTGTAGCTGTGCCCGTGGAAGAAGGTTTTCATCTTGTCGTCGCTCAGGAAAGCCTCATAGATTTCCTCCGTGCTGGTGGTAAGGCCCATCGGCAGGAAACCGCCCGTAAGCCCCTTGCTGAAGCACATAATATCGGGCTTTGCGGTGAGATAGTCGCTGGCGAACATCCTGCCCGTTCGGCCAAAGCCCGTCAGCACCTCGTCCAATATTACCAACGTGTTGTAGCGATGGCAAAGGTTGATGATGTTGTCCAACGCCTCGGCGGTGTACATCACCATGCCCGCCGTGCCCAACAGCAACGGCTCGGCGATAAAAGCCGCCACCTCGCCACGGCGC
>CAYYZT010000346.1:0-4085 GCA_964476015.1 uncultured Chitinophaga sp. | reverse complement strand
ATATTGTAGATAGGGGATTCAGCCTTAGTTTGGATACTCTTGGCCGCCGGAAAGTAACCATCAACAGCCTCGCCAACGGCAGCTATTCGGTAAGCTTCGGGTATCTTAACAGCACCTTGGCCACCACGGTATCCGTGCCCAAAGCTAGCGGCTACCAACGGGTGTACTTGAACTTCGATAACGGAGGCCAAATAGTAAACGTAGCACCGCCCCTGGCAGACTGGGACCTTAACTTTACCCGCTACACGCACGTGTTTTACGAACCCTTGCCGGGCTTCCCGCCTACCGATACCTTGCCCTACCAAGTAGTGGGCGTGCTGAGCAATTACCAAAACAGCGTAACGGTTGCAGAGCTTGATTCGGCCGACTTTTCCTCTTTTACCCTTGACGATGCCGCCTCGCTTACTTTCTCTGGCCATCAAAACGCTATTGGTTTCGATTGGAAGAATTTTACGCTGAACGATGAAAACTATATCGTAAACTCTAAGAAACTCTATGTTATCAAAACCGTGGAAGGCAACTACTTCAAACTGCGTTTCGTGGATTTTTATAACAATACCGGCGTGAAGGGCTACCCTACCTTCGAGTTGCAGGAACTACGGTAGTCGACGGTCCACGGACAACAGTCCACGGCAACACGATTGTAGTGGATACTATTTAACCTTGTTGCCAACCAATAACCATTTCATCCGTGGACTGTGGACTGTGGACTATCGACCATTTATCTTAACTTTATCCCAAATCCAGCATAGGCATGATATTATCCATGACGGGCTACGGCAAGGCCAGCGTTAAATTACACGGCCGCACCTTCCAAATAGAGGCACGTTCGCTCAACAGCAAATATCTCGACCTCAACTTAAAGCTGCCATCCTTGGTGCGCCATAAGGAAATTGAGGTGCGCAGCCTTATTACGGCCATGCTGCTGCGTGGCAAGGTGGATTTTACCATCACCCCCGAGTCGGGTGCGGAAATGCCCACACAAACCGTAAACCGTGGCCTGTTCCATGCTTATTACCGAGAGCTGAAAGAGCTTGCCGCCGAGCATAAACTAAACGACCAAGACCTATTGGCCGTTATTGTGCGCCTGCCCGACGTGATGCAGACCGACAACAGCCTGCTTACCGAAGAGGAATGGACCCTGCTGGAACCGGGCATCAAAAAAGCGTTGCACGCCTTGGAAGACTTCCGCAAGCGCGAGGGTAACGAACTGCGAAAGGACATGGTGGACCGTGTGGCCCTCATCAGCCGCACCAACGACAAGGTAGAGGAGATAGAAGGCGGCCGCAAGGATAGGGTAAGGGAGCGCATCGTAGCACAGCTAAACAGCATTTTGGACGAAGGCAAGCTCGACCAAAACCGCTTGGAGCAGGAAATGATATACTATACCGAGAAGCTCGATGTAACCGAGGAAATAGTACGCCTGCGCAGCCACTGCCAATATTTCATAGAGATTATTGACGAAGCCGGAACGGAAAAAGGCAAAAAACTTGGTTTCATCAGCCAAGAAATGGGCCGCGAAATAAATACCATCGGCAGCAAAAGCAACAACGCCGAACTGCAAAAGTTGGTAGTGTTGATGAAGGAGCAACTTGAAAAAATCAAGGAGCAGCTAAACAACATTTTGTAAGACATACAGTTATATAATTGAGACATGGACAACGGAGGCCGTATCATCATCTTCACATCACCATCCGGAGCTGGCAAAACAACCTTAGTAAGACATTTACTGTCTAAGTATAAAGACTGTTTGGGTTTTTCCGTTTCTGCTACCACCCGCAAGCGCAGGGAAGGTGAACAAGAGGGTGTCCATTATTATTTCATGTCGAGTGAAATGTTTTTGGAATACATCCGCGACCACCAGTTCATCGAGTCGGAAGAAGTTTATCCGGGTCTGTATTATGGTACCTTGAAATCAGAAATAGACCGTTTAAAAAAACTTGGCAAGAATCTTGTGCTCGATATAGATGTAAAAGGTGCCCTTAACGTAAAGAACCTTTACCAAGACAAAGTGCTGGCCGTGTTTGTAAAACCCCCATCGCCCGAAATTTTGGTAGAGCGGCTTAAACACCGGGGCACCGAAAGCGCGGACGAATTGAAGAAACGCATTGAGAGAATGAACTTTGAGCTGAGCCACGAAGATTATTTTGATGCGATTATAGTGAACGATGCCTTGGAGGATGCGTTAAGAGAAGCGGAAAGGCTTGTAGAGGGATTTTTGGGCATCAGGAGTGAGCGCACAACCTTTTGAACGAGTATTACGTATTATTACCTATAAAAGTGTGGCGTATGGTTACTGAGATCACCAGAGGTGTCCGGGTAAGTGTCGAGAGCTTTTACCAGGACGATTATTCAAACCCGTTGGAAAGCGAATTCATTTTTGCCTACCGGGTTACTATTGAGAACGCAAGCGAGTCAACCATCAAGCTCCTTCGCAGGCACTGGTATATTTACGATGCCTATGCCACTGGGGAGTACCGCGAGGTGGAAGGCGAGGGCGTAGTAGGCCAGCAGCCTACCCTTGAGCCAATGGGCCAATACCAGTATGTTTCTGGTTGCAACCTAAAGGGCGAACTGGGCCGCATGCACGGCATTTACGAATTTGAACGGTTGAGCGACGGCCGCATTTTCGAAGTGCTGATTCCGGAATTTGAGCTTATCGCAACACCAAAGCTTAACTAAGGAAACTACCAAAGAGCAACAATAATAACGAAATAAGAAAGCCCCGATTTTCATCGGGGCTTTCTTTATGGCTTATGGGATTTTATGTTATTTCTTGTTCTTGTCGTAAACATGTATCCACGCGTCCTTAAATTCGTTTTGCTTACGCAACTGGTACAACTCTTTCACACCGTCTTCCAGCGTGCCCGGTTTCTCCAAGAAAATATAGTACCAAGTGCGGCGCTTGTTGTACACCACGCCTACTTTGTGGCCCTCTTTTTGGTATTGCTTGGCCGTTTTGCGGGCTTGGCTTTCGGTACGTACCGATGATACTACCATGAAGTAGTTGCTAGCGGGCTCACCGGTAATAAACTCCAAGTCGTCGTTGCCGCCGTCGTAAACAATGTCGGAAGGCAGTTTAGGCTTCGTGCCGCTCAACAAAGAATCTTTCGTGGCAAGGTCGTTAAAGATGGTGGTAACCTGGCTCTGCAAATCTTGTATTTGTTTTTCACGCTCTTGCAGGTCGGTCTTCAGTTGCTCGTTTTGTTGCTGCAACTGTTGGTTTTGTTGGTTAAGGGTTTCGTTGCGCTGGTCAATGTTGTTGATTTGCTCCTGTTGCAGCATATCGTTTTGTTGCAGCTTCTTGATTTCCTCAATCAAACCTTTGTCTTCCTTCTTGCCGAATTTCACGCCCAAGAACACTTCATGCGTACCGCCGCTCATACCGCTCAGGTTGTTCACGCTGTGGTCGTAAGCGTAGCCTACGGTAATGCGGTCGTGCAGGCGAACGCCACCGCCGAAAGTAACGGCATAATCGTAGCGGTACAATACCGACAGCCAAACAAAATCCTTGAAACGGAACGTGCTACCAAAATCGATTTGGTACTGCATGCCTTTGCTGGCGCGGAACATAGCCAAGGGTTCGATAAAGAACTTATCCTTAATCACCGGAATGTCGTAAGAGGCGTTTACCAAATAGTGGCGAGCCAACTGGTAGTTGCTATAATCGTTGTTGCTCAAGCTCTTCATCTTGGTCTCAAAGATTTGAGGCACGGCAAAGCCAACTTTCAAACCCTTCCAAAGGAAGCTGATACCGGCCGAACCATCAAAGTTCAAGCCGTTGCGGTTGGCGTTCGCCATCACAGGGTCTACCAAGTCGTTGCCTGTATTGGCTCGGTTCCAATCAACCCTTGTTTGTTGAATACCTGCTGCAATGCCCAAGCCCAAACGCATATCATCCTTGATTTTGATGTAGTATGCATACGACAGGCTGGTGCCCAAACGCTCGATAATACCAGTAAAATCTTGGTATATGTAGCCGCCCAAGCCTACTTTGTTATCCAGTATGGCACCGTCTAAAGTAAGGGCACGGGTTTCCGGGCCATCCTGTATGTCGGTCCACATACGGCGATAAATCAAGTTGG
>CAYYZT010000345.1:0-4087 GCA_964476015.1 uncultured Chitinophaga sp. | reverse complement strand
TCGCAGCGCCGCTTCACCGCCGCCCGCGACGGCAAGGTATATGACGTGGGCGTGCGCTTTTACTATCGCGAGTGGGAAGGTGCCGTGTCTGGCCCGGGCGTGGTGAAATATGTGGAGTATGTGTTTGAGCGCGGCTTGGTTTCAACCTCTTTGGCTGGCAACGACCCCAACCCCGGCACCCAGAACATGATAGCCCGCTACACTGGCCAAGAATTGTTCATACACATGGCGGCCACGTTATCCAAAAACCCGAACATCACGCGCCAACCGCTGGAGTTTCCTATCCAATACATGTACTACGCCGGTGCCGAGTCTTTCTACGATTTGCTCCGCAGCTCGTTAGGGCAAAGCGGCATTACGGCACTGGAGGCCCGCCCGATTTACTCCAACATTGAGGGTGGCTATGGACTGTTTTCCAGCCGTTTCAGCAAAATACGTCCTCAAGTGGGCATCAGCCCCGAAAGCAAGGACAGCCTTGCCTGCGGCAGCATTACCCGCGAGCTTAATTTTAGGGTGGACGTGCCTACGAGCTGTAATTGATTTAGATTTGCAATCCAATACATCTTCTCTTAATCCATTGGATTATAAAATAATAAATAATCGTTTATTTTAATAATAATTTGGTCAGTTAAAACTAATTTCTTTACTTTGAAATCAATACTTGAATTCTCGTCCAATAGCCTTGGAAAAACTCGATCCATTTTCAATGGATAATAACTGACCATTTCTAAATGGTAATACTCAGTCGCCTTTGCGGATTGTAAAGCCGAAATATAAGTTTAGAGGTTTAGAACTTTAAATTCCGGGTTTACCACCATGAAAGCTCCAAAATGTGCTAAAGGAGTCAGGACTTCTAATCCTGATTCCTTTAGCAAAACAAGAATCAAGACGACTTTAGAGATTGTCGCATTAACAATTAACATCCTCTATTCTCTATACCAACTTATCACTCTTATAATGAATTGACGTTAGTCATTTCGGACATTATGTCGTTTTATGTCAGCAAAAAAAATATCTCCGTCAATTTATTAGCGCATAAACGCACAATCTGTCATATTTGGCACAGTGGTATTATTATTGATAAATGGCAGACAACCTGATTTAAACAAACACAAACCAGATAAGTAATGGGAAAGATAATTGGAATTGACTTAGGAACGACCAACTCTTGCGTTGCCGTAATTGAAGGTAACGAACCGGTGGTTATCCAAAATGAGGAAGGCAGAAGGACTACCCCGTCCGTAGTGGCGTTTTTGGACAACGGCGAGCGTAAAATCGGCGACTCTGCCAAGCGCCAGGCCATTACCAACCCAAGGCGTACCATCTCCTCCATCAAGCGTTTTATGGGCCACCGCTTTAGCGAGGTTTCTACCGAAGCCGAGCGTGTAGCCTACAAAGCCACCCGTGGCGACAACGATACCGTTCGCGTGGATATTGACGGGCGCATGTACACCGCGCAGGAGATATCTGCCATGGTGCTGCAAAAAATGAAGAAAGTGGCCGAAGATTACCTTGGCCATGAAGTAACCGAAGCGGTAGTAACCGTTCCGGCATATTTTAACGACAGCCAACGCCAAGCTACAAAAGAGGCTGGCCAAATTGCCGGTTTGAACGTGAAGCGTATCATCAACGAGCCTACCGCTGCCGCTTTGGCATACGGTTTCGACAAGGGTGGCCGCGACATGAAGATTGCCGTGTATGACTTGGGCGGCGGTACGTTCGACGTATCCATCTTGGAACTGGGCGATGGCGTGTTCGAAGTAAAATCTACCAACGGCGATACCCACTTGGGTGGAGACGACTTCGACCAAGTAATCATCGATTGGTTGGCCGACGAGTTTAAGCGTGAGGAAAACGTTGACCTGCGCAAAGACCCAATGGCCCTGCAACGCTTGAAGGAGGCCGCCGAAAAGGCCAAAATAGAGCTTTCTGGCAGCAGCGAAACCGAGATAAACCTGCCTTACGTAACGGCTATAGACGGGGTGCCGAAGCACTTGGTGAAGAAACTGACCCGTGCCAAGTTTGAGCAACTGGCCGATAGCTTGGTAGAGCGTACCTTGGAGCCTTGCCGCAAAGCATTGAAAGATGCCGGCTTTCAAGCTTCGCAAATAGACGAGGTTATTTTGGTGGGCGGCTCAACGCGTATCCCCAAAATACAGGAAGTAGTAGAGAAATTCTTCGGCAAGAAGCCTTCCAAAGGCGTAAACCCCGACGAAGTAGTAGCCATGGGTGCCGCCATACAGGGCGGTATATTGAGCGGCGACGTGAGCGACGATATCGTGTTGGTAGACGTTACCCCGCTTTCCCTCGGTATCGAAACCATGGGCGGCGTAATGACCAAGCTTATCGAGGCCAATGCCACCATCCCTAAAAAGGAGAGCCAAACCTTTACCACCGCCGCCGACGGGCAAACCAGCGTGGAGATACACGTATTGCAAGGCGAACGTGGCATGGCAAGGGACAACCGCACCATTGGCCGTTTCCACTTAACGGATATACCGAGTGCCCAACGCGGCGTGCCGCAAATCGAGGTAACGTTCGACATTGATGCCAACGGTATTTTGCAGGTAAGTGCCAAGGACAAGGGCACCGGTAAGCAACAATCCATCCGCATTGAGGCCACAACCGGCCTTAGCAAGGACGAGATTGAGAAAATGCGCGCCGAGGCCAAAGCCAACGAGGATACCGACCGCAAGGAGCGCGAGCGCGTGGAGAAGGTGAACCAAGCCGACTCGCTGGTGTTCCAAACTGAGAAGCAGTTGAAGGAGTTTGGCGACAAACTGCCTGCCGATAAAAAAGCGACCATTGAAGAAGCCGCCAAAGAACTGCGCGCCGCCATCGATGCCAAGGATACGGCCCAGATTGAGAGCCTTACCCAAAAGCTGAACGATGCTTGGAACGCCGCTTCGCAAGACCTTTACAATGCCCAACAAGGCGGCGGCCAACAAGCCCCAACCGAAGAAGGGCCTGCCGAAGGCCCACAGGGCGGCGGCAGCCAAGGCGATGTAACCGACGTGGAGTTTGAAGACGTGACCAACGACAAAAAGTAAGCATAGCTGCTACACAACAACGGCCACCCGAGCAATCGAGGTGGCCGTTGTTGTTTTAGCGAATATCAACGATGACGGATTATTAGCTTATTCTACCCTAATCCTGCAATAATACCCGTAATGGTCTGATAGTGGCACCCGCAGGCCATTGGCTTCCAGCACTTCGTCGCGCAGCATAATGTCGGCCTCTATTATAGAGAAGAGTGTGTGGCTGGATTTGATGAAGATATTGTCGATGCGTTGCGGTGGCGAGGTAGGGAAATAGCCGTTGTAGTTGAGTTTGTTGGTGGGGTTCCAAGTAACGCAGTCCTCCTGCTCGTCGTATATTTCAGCGTAGGTATCCACGTAACCTTCGTCCAGCATCAGTTGGTGGTTTATGGCAGATACGTTTGGCCCGGCGTTGAAATCGCCCAGCACAATGTTGAGGTCTGCCTTGAACAAGGCCGTGGTATGGAGTGCCTGTAAAAGCTGCTTATTGCGGATGGCATTGGTTTTATCGGCCTCCGCGCCACGGATGGCCCCGCCAACGGTGGTGTGTACGTTGGTAATGGCTATCTTTTTACCATTGAAAGGCACTACTATGGAAAGCAAACCCTTGTCGGCGGCCATTTTTTCCGTAATCACGTTGCGGTGGAACAGGCTAAAGGTGGACTCCATGATGGGCAACTTGGAAAGGAACAGCTCGCCGTTATGTAGCCCGAACGGAAATTCATTGGTTTTCTGGTAATACAGGGCATAAGGATAAACATCCTGTAGTGCCTCTATCAAATACAGTTTGTCTTCGGTGCGGTATAGCTCTTGAAAGCCAATTACGTCCACATCGTAAGCCCGGATATACTGGGGCAGCAGTTCCAACCTTTTGTCGCTATACGGGGTAGGCTCAAAGAACTTGCGGCCCATAATGTAACCGTACAGAATACCCGCATTAAAAGTAGCCACGGTAAGCACTTGGCCGTTTGGGGATGGAGCAGTGGCCGGAGGAGTATTAGCGTAATAGGCCGCCACATATTTGGCACAACCCTGCAACAACAGGCAGC
>CAYYZT010000344.1:3825-4115 GCA_964476015.1 uncultured Chitinophaga sp. | reverse complement strand
CGTGTCGAATTTCTATAATTCTTTAATCCTGAAAATTCTGATAAAAAAATGCCGAGGGAAACCTTACAAACCCCCGGCATTACTGCTACTAACTAACCTAATTTCTTGTTGTATCTTATAAGCTTATGGCGTTTTCCGTAATCATTTTGCGCAGGTTGATGAGCGCATAGCGCATGCGGCCCAGCGCGGTGTTGATGCTCACGCCCGTGGTGTCGGCAATTTCCTTAAAAGAGAGGCCGGCATAGTGGCGCAGTATCACCACTTCTTTCTGTTCTTCGGGCAGGCAATCC
>CAYYZT010000344.1:0-3815 GCA_964476015.1 uncultured Chitinophaga sp. | reverse complement strand
CAATCCACCAGTTTGCGCACCTTGTGGTGTGTTTCTTTGCGGATGATGCGGTCTTCGGCGTTTTCGTCGGCAAATTTCAGCACTTCGAAAATGTCGAAATCCTCGCTGTTGGCCACCATCGGGTTGCGCTTCAGGCGGCGGAAATGGTCGATGCACAAGTTGTAAGAAATGCGCATTGCCCAAGGGGCAAACTTGCCTTCTTCCTTATAAGCACCCGACCGCAGTACATGGATAACCTTGATAAAGGTGTCCTGAAAGATGTCTTCCGCCAAGTTGGTGTCCTTTACGAACATCATGATGGAGGTGAACACTTTTTCCTGGTGCCTGTTAATGAGGCATTCCAACGCATATTCGTGTCCATCAAGGTAAAGGTCAATCAGTTCCTTGTCTGTCTTGGTAGTAGCGGCGGCCGTAAGCATGGTGTAGTCCCTCTGTTTGTAGTGTTTTGTACTCAATGTGCGTCGATTTCCCGTTAGCCAACTACCATGCCAAACTCTAAAACGGCCTTAAATAGCCGTTTTTAGCCCGTTTTTGAAAGAACGATTGCCTTTTTGTATCTTTTTTAGCACATGCGGTGTACAGTATTCTGACTAGCAAAACCTACACCCTACCATTGCCATCTAAACGCCCGAAAACGCATGTTAGGTATATGCCGAGCACCGAATTGACATATTTTAACCTTCAACCGTGCAATGCCCGCCCTGAAAAACAAAAAGGCTCCCTCGGGTTAAGAGGGAACCTTTGTAAAGAGTATTAATGGATATCTTAAGCGTTTACCGGGGCAAAACGCTCGGCAAGGTTCATCATTACGCCGAAAGCGTCTTGGGCACCTTTTACCACCTGCGGTACATCTTGCGGGGCTACTGGGGCGGTCTCCAAATAGGTCATAAAACCTTTCCACATAGGGCCGGTTTGCTCGGCGTAGCCTTTGTAGAACTGGGTTTGCTCAATGCTATGCAGGTTTTCGTTGGCCATCAAGGTGCGTTGTATTACCTGTCCGCCCAAAGAAGAACCTTCGCCCACGTACAAAGCGCCCAACAGTTGCGGAAAGCTCCAGCTATCGAAGTAGTCTTCGCCTTCTGGCAGCTCCACGTTGTACAGTTTCAGGTCGTGCTCCAAGGCCACGGTTTTGTTCACGCGGTTCTCTATATCCAACCCTGCAAACCAAGCCTGATTGGCATTGAGGGCCTTTTCCAAAGCCTTCATGTACAGGTAGTTGATTTTAAGCAGGCGCAGATAGCCTTCTTGGGTAAGGGATTTGTCCATAATCTGGTTGCTCTGCATGGCAGTTTCCACGTTGTCGTGGTGCTGTTTGGTGCCGCCGCGCAGGGCGCCGATGATTTCGCTCATGGTTTGTGGGGGTTAATTGTCACAAAAGTGTCGTTATTTAGAATAATTCTACAAAAGTAACACAAAACCGCCGTATCACTAAAAACGGACAGTAAATCGCTTAAAGCGGGGAGTGGCTTGTGTTGCTAAGGACAGTTTTAAGTAGGCCCGTGGTTAAAGAACAAACCACGGAAAGCAAGGAATAAACTCACTTCGCCGGGCTGGTAAACGCGTTGCCCTTGACACGGAAACGCCACGGCCTAAGGGCATCCTCGGCGGCGTATTGCACCCCCACCCGTGGGCTGGCCACAATATCGGCCTCTGGCACGGCAATGCCGCGGTCTTCTATCCAAATGGTATCGTCCAGCAAATCCTGCCCATACAGTTTGGTGGTAATGCCCAAGGCGGTGCTCATACTGCCCGGCCCCGCCGTGAGCGACGGCCCGGCCTTGCCCATATTGCGGCGGATGAGCATCCAATCCAGCCCCTCTACGGGTTCCACGGCGCGCACCAGCACGGCATCGGCAGTGCCCTCCACGTTGGTAACCACGTTAAACAAATGGTGGATGCCGTAGCACAGGTACACGTAGGCTTTGCCGCCCTCGGCATACATAATCTCGGTGCGGGCGGTGCGGCGGTTGTTGTTGGCGTGGCAGGCTTTGTCGTTTCGGCCGCAATAAGCCTCGGTTTCCACTATCATGCCTGCGGAAACCTGTCCGTTGAGGTTGGTGAAAAGGTACTTGCCCAACAGGTCTTTGCTCACTTGCACCACATCGGGGCGGGTATAAAAATCTCGTGCTAGCTTCATGGATACGGAAAGCTAAACATGCGTGGCGCGGGCAAGGTTCCGTGTTTTTTGGTTAAACACAAAGGACACTAGGAAAAGCACCATGGGCACAAAGAAAAATGGAAAACCCTTAGTGTTCCTTGTGAACCCTTCGTGTCCTTTGTGTTTAGGCCGCCATGGCCCTTTTCACGTTCCTAGCCTGTAAGATATGGCGTTGCGTGTGGGCGATGTGGAAACGGTAGGTATCGCCCAGCTTGAACCGCAGTATCGGCCCGAGGGTAGAGGTAATGCGGTGCTTTTCGAGGTTTACGGTCCGGGCCAGTTTCAGCAGGTCCAGCAGGTCGTTCATGTGGCCGAGGAACTCTTGCAGGGCCAGTTCGTTCTGTTGGGTTTGC
Organism: uncultured Chitinophaga sp.; assembly: GCA_964476015.1. Lineage (GTDB taxonomy): Bacteria > Bacteroidota > Bacteroidia > Chitinophagales > CAIOSU01 > CAIOSU01. The sequence goes on along the minus strand of CAYYZT010000344.1, from coordinate 1,304 downwards.
TTGGCGGGGTTGTAGCTGCCCATGGTGCTCATCGGGCGGCGGATGGTGCCGTCTGGCAAGGGTTTCATCATCATCATCATTTCGCCGAAGTAGCCTGCGGCAAAGGTCGGTTGGGACTGGGTACCGCCCTTTTGTACCTCCTTGCGCATCCGGGGTTGGTAGTAGCGGCTGTATATGTTGAGGTGTTCCAAGCAATCGTTGATGCTCCATTTGCCGGGGGCGGGCACCCAGTGGAGTTGTTCGCGGGTAAGGGGCTGAAATTCCTGCTCTACTTGGCGGATGATATCGCGAACGTCCTGTTCCAATTCTTGTATCAGGTTTTCGGTTTGGTAAACGGCCATATCGAAATTTTTTTATTGACAAGGCAAAGTTACCCCCGAAAAATCCGCCCGACATTGATGTAGGTCAATTTTGCGGCATTATACCGCAATTTTGAGCTAAAATGTCTCAAAAAGGGCGATTTTATGATAAAAATAGCTCAAAAAATGTCGCAAAATGCCTCAAAATACCGCAACAAATATGGTTTGTAAATTATTTATTGCCCGCTTTTTCCATCAAGCGTCTTTTGAGCCTGCTCAGGGTTTCGGGGGTGATGCCGAGGTAGCTGGCGATGTGCTTTTGGCTGTAAAGCCTGAAGCAGTGCGGACTTTGGCGTGCCAGCCTCAGAAAACGGTCCTCCGCCGGGGCCGAAAGCATCTCCACCTGCCTTACCAGCATGCCGATGAGCAGTTCTTCCATGCCCAAACGGCCCCAACGCTCCATGTTATGGTACCTATCAAACAACTCCTGAACGTTGGTATAGCTACATCTCAGCATGTGGCAGTCGCTTACCGCTTGGTTGTAAAACGTAGCCGGGCGGCGGGTAAGAAACGAGCCATAGTCGCCCGTAAAAGTATTGTCGTAAGAGAAGGCCAAAGTAACGTCCTCACCGTGGGGTGTTAAGTGGTAAATCCTTGTGGCTCCATGTATTATGAAGTAAATATACTCCTCTATATGGCCCGGTACTATTTGGTGCTGGCCTTTGGCGAGGTGGTAATAGTCCCATCGGCGTGCAATGTCTTCCCACTCGGCATCGGCAAACCGTACCTTGCTATAAAGCACTGATTTTAAGGCTATTAAGCCATCTTCCAACGTAGGGGCCATAAGATAAAGATACGTTCATTTGGCCGGAAACCAAGGAAAGAAGGCACTGGTGCGGCGGGCATAATCGGCAAACTCGGCATTGCCCTCGTATTTCCTTTCCAGCATGGCTACCCCCGATACCTTGGTGAGCAGAAACGTAAGCACCACGGGGCTTACAAGCG
>CAYYZT010000343.1:2351-4119 GCA_964476015.1 uncultured Chitinophaga sp. | reverse complement strand
GTGTGGAAGCCTTCGAGCACGCAGATTTATTCCGCTTGGTTTATCATGGAAGTGCTGAAAGAAGCGGGCTTGCCCGATGGTGTTATCAACTTGGTATATACTGATGGCCCCGTGGCGGGCAAGGTTATTTTCGAGCACCGCGATTTTGCGGGCATACATTTCACAGGCTCCACTAAAACCTTCAACTATATGTGGAAGACGATAGGGGAGAACATCGCCAATTATCGTAGTTACCCGCGCATAGTAGGGGAGACGGGCGGCAAGGATTTCGTAGTGGCCCACCCGAGCGCCGACCCTGCGGCCGTGGCCGTGGCGCTTGCCCGAGGGGCGTTTGAGTACCAAGGGCAAAAGTGCTCTGCCGCATCGCGCGCCTATATTCCGCAAAGCCTTTGGCCGCAGGTGAAGGAGCAGTTGGTGAAAGACGTGAAGAGCTTTAAAATGGGCGGTGTGGAAGATTTTGGCAACTTTATCAATGCCGTTATCGACGAGACCTCGTTCGACAAGTTGGCCAAGTACATTGATGGTGCCAAAGCTGACGGACAAGAAATCATAGTAGGCGGCGGTTACGACAAATCGAAGGGTTATTTTATCGAGCCTACGGTTATCGTTACCAAAGACCCGAAATATACCACCATGTGCGAAGAGCTGTTCGGCCCGGTGCTAACGCTGTTTGTGTATGAGGACGATCAGTTTGAGCAGACCTTGGAGCTAGTGGACAGCACTTCGCCCTACGCCCTTACCGGGGCCGTTTTTAGCCGCGACCGATATGCCTTGGAAATTGCCGATAGAAAACTGAAACACGCTGCGGGCAACTTCTATATCAACGATAAGCCCACGGGTGCCGTGGTAGGACAGCAGCCTTTCGGTGGGGCCAGAGGCTCCGGTACCAACGACAAGGCTGGCTCCGTACTAAACCTGTACCGTTGGGTTTCCGCCCGCACCATTAAGGAAACCCTTGTGCCGCCCGTGGATTATCGCTATCCGTTTTTGGGGTAAGGTTACTGGTTATTGGTTTGGTTGAAGCATGTATGTGCCAGCCTGGAGGCTGAGATTTGGTTATGCCTTAAGCGGGGTGCTTAAGTGAGCATGGGGTTATAATAAAGCGGTTAGTTTATAGCTGGTGTTTTTACTCCCGCCCGACTCTTTTTCTAGGATGCCTTGTTCCATAAGGTTGTTGATATCGCGCAGCGCACTATCATGGGAACATTTGGCTATTTTGGCCCATTTTGCAGTGTTTAATTTGCCCTCAAAGCCATCCAACAGCTTATTAAGCATTAACTGCTGGCGTTCATTTAGCTTCTTGGTTCTGAGCCATTCCCAATATCTACTTTTCGTTAAGATTGACTGCTGGTCTTCTTCCACAGTTATTAGCGCTTTTTCTAAGCATAGAAGGAACCACCACAGCCAATCTGTGATATCCAACGAACCTTTTTGGGTAGCTTCAAGCATCTCATAATATGCTTTGCGCTCGTTCCTAATTTGAGCTGACATGCTGTAGAACCTTTGTGATATACCATCTGCTCGGGCAAGTTGCATATCCGCTATGGCACGCGCAATACGTCCATTCCCATCATCGAAAGGGTGGATGGTAACAAACCACAAGTGCGCAATAGCTGATTTCACTAATGGGTCTAAAGGTGAGTCCCCATTTATCCATTCAAGAAAGCGTTGCATTTCTTTTGACAGCAAATTTGCTTCAGGAGCTTCGAAGTGTATTTTCTCCCTTCCCATAGCACCGGACACTACCTGCATAGGATTGGTTCTCCAA
>CAYYZT010000343.1:0-2341 GCA_964476015.1 uncultured Chitinophaga sp. | reverse complement strand
CCTATCGATATTTTATACATACCGCTATAACCCGTGGGGAACAAAGCCGCATGCCAACCAAACAGCCTCTCTTCGGTAAGCGGTGCTTGAAAGTTCTGGGTGGCATCCAACATCATTTCTACCACACCGTCTACATTTCGGTCGGTAGGTACAAGGCCCCCAATATCTATTCCTAGCCTTTGGGCAATGGAAGAGCGTACTTGGGCCGCATCCAATGTCTCGCCTTCTATCTCGCTTGATTTGATGATTTCCAACGTCATGGTTTGCAACATGGCTTCAGATTGCAAGGTAAAGCCTAAGCTTTCCATTCTGCCAATCAGTCGTCCTTGTCGGTGGCGGATTCCGGAAAGCAGGTCAAACAGCTTTTCTTTTTCCCAAGTAAAGTTGGGCCAATCCTCCAATTGATGAATGTATATCATAATTCGATGCACTTTATGCGTCGAATATACTATTTATTCAACGCACATTCAACATTCTGCGCAAAGTTTGCGTAGAATGTTGCTGCTATTCTACGCATCATTAGATAAAACATTCCCAAGGGTTATTAGTCTGTTCGCTATATACGGCCCAAATCCTTATTGCTGCTTTTGTTTCACATAATTCGCAACAATAAGTTATTTTTACGCCACTACTATTTTCGCGAACCACAACCTAACCCATGCACAAAAAAAGGTTACTCTCCGTAGTTTTTAGTTTGGCGTTTTTACTGTTTCTGGCCCCCGATGCGTTCAACAATGCATCGCAGCCACCGTCTGGCCATACCAATGCGCCCGGCGAGGGCAACTGCTCTTCAGCGGGTTGCCACGTGGGCACGCCCATCAACAACAGGGCTATTTTTCGTATCGATATAAACAGCCGTCCGGCTACTTACGATACCTCGGTTACTTATAATATGTTTGTGAGTATCAACTCGTTTCCGCGGTATGGGTTCGAGGTTACAGCGGTGGATGCCAACGGTTTCCGTGCGGGCAATTTTACCCTTACCAGCCCCAGCAGTACCTCGCTTAATACGGGTGCCAATGGCAGGCAATATGTGGGCCATAACAATGCGGGCAGTACCTCTGCTTGGGTATTCCGCTGGAAACCGACTGCTTATGTAGGCCCGGTAACGTTCTACGTAGCAGGGTTGGGTGCTAACAACGACAACACCGTAAATGGAGACCAAACCTATTTGGATACGCTGGTATTTATGGGCCAAGGCCAACCGGCCAATATCAATGCGAACTTCACCATCAACAATAGCACCATTTGCGTGGGCGATGCGGTAACGTTTAACAATACCAGCACGGGCACCATTACTTCCCATGGATGGAATTTTGGCGCGGGTGCTGCCCCGGCCACTGCCAGTACTGCTGGCCCCCATACAGTTACCTATAGCACCACGGGTACCAAAACCATTACCCTAACGGTAAGCGACGGCACCTTGACTGACACGGAGACCAAAACAGTAACGGTAGTTTCTGCCCCAACTGCTAACGCTGGGCCGGATGAAACCATTTGCCAAGGGGCATCCGTAACGCTTACCGCCACTGGCGGCACTACTTATAACTGGAGCAACGGCGCGGGCAGCGGTGCCAGCGTTACCGTTAGCCCCGTTACCACTACCACTTATACCGTTACCGCTACTTCGGGCTCCTGCTCGGCAACTGACCAAGTAGTGGTATTTGTAAGCCCCGGTCCGACCGCCGATGCAGGTATCAACGATACGGTTTGCTTCGGGCAGACATCCACCCTTACCGCTACTGGCGGCGTGAGCTACGAATGGAGCACTACCGACCAAACTGCCACTATTAGCGGCGTGCTGCCCGCACCGGGCAGCTACCCCGTGTATGTAACCGTTACCGATGCCAACGGCTGTACCGATGTGGATTCTGCACGGTTGGTGGCCTTGGCCTTGCCAGTAGTAACCGTGGCCGATGCAACCACTTGCGGCATGGGCAACGCCACGCTGGATGCGGGGGCAGGTTTTGCCTCCTACCTTTGGAGCAATAGCGATGCCACGCAAACTACTACGGTAACGGCTTCGGGCCAATATAGCGTAACCGTAACCGATGCCAACGGTTGTTCCAATGCCGATACCGCTACTGCCAATGTGTTGAGTAATTTGGTGGTAAACGTGGCCGATGCCGCTATTTGCCCCGGCGGCAACGCCGTGTTGGATGCGGGCTACCCCGGTGCCACGTATGAGTGGAGCACCAACCAAACCACGCAAACCATTACCGTTACTTCGGCAGGAACGTATAGCGTAACCGTTACCGATGGCTCTTGCACGGGCACAGATGCGGCTACCGTAACCGTGGCCACGCTGCCCGCCGTGGGTGCTGGCCCCGATGCCACTATT
>CAYYZT010000342.1:2799-4161 GCA_964476015.1 uncultured Chitinophaga sp. | reverse complement strand
CTGCTTCGGGTCGGCAAAGTCCCAATGGAAAAGCAAGGTGGTGGGCACTATAAACAGCAGCAGCATAAACACTCCTACCCTGGTTTTATAGCCCAGCAATACCAGCAAGCTACCCAACAGCAGGAACAAAATAGAACCGGCCAAAAACACCTCGGTAGCGAAAGCAACGCCGCCTTCCCTCATTTTGGTTACGGTGCCGTCAAAATCACCTATTTTTTTGATACCCGAGTGTATGAAAATCAACACGATGAGTATGCGGGCCAAAAGCGGAAGGATGTGGTTCATAGTGTGAGGTGTTGCAGGCTCCTAATATAGCAATTACCTACAAGTAAATGTACCATAAAGTGGATTGCTACCTGTAACTTTGGCATGGAAAGTGCGTTTACCACCCACCATGGACATAAACCAAATACCCACCACCCCGCCCGAAAGCAGCGACAAAGAACAGAGCACCGCCCATTTAAAGGAGCTGCGCAAGGGGCTTTTCGAGCTACAGAACCTGTTTTATGCCGATGGGCGTTTCGGGCTGTTGGTAATACTGCAAGGGATGGATGCCTCGGGCAAAGACGGCGTGTGCCGCCACGTAATGAGTGCCATGAACCCTATGGGAGTGCAGGTAACTTCTTTTAAAAAACCCACTGCAGAGGAGCTTCGGCACGATTTCCTTTGGCGAGTGTATCCGCATTTTCCGGCACTGGGCATGATGCGCGTTTTCAACCGCTCTTATTATGAAGACGTGCTGGTGCCCTCGATGGAAGGCACCCATAGCCTCGAAACCATCGAACACCGCATGCGGCTCATCAACCATATCGAACAACATTTACAAGCCAGCAACATCCATGTGCTCAAGTTCTTCCTCCATATTTCACGCGAAGAGCAACTGCACCGCATTGCCGAACGCAAAACGCTGGAGCATAAGAAATGGAAGTACGACCATGCCGACGAGATAAGCGACGAGAAGTGGCACCGCTACCAACAAACCTATAACCGTGTTTTAACCGATTGCAGCGTAATCCCTTGGCATATTGTCCCTGCCGATAAGCGGTGGTACCGGAACGAAAAGGTGGCACAGATACTGCACCAGCACTTATCTAGCCTTGCGCTGCATTATCCAACCCAATTTTAAACCACAACCATGAACCAGTTATATACTTCCGCCAGCGAGTTGATAGTAAAAGCGGGAATGTTTATCCAACACGAATCTACCCATTTGGAAAACATAGCCATCGAGGAAAAGGACCTGAACAGCTTGGTGAGCTATGTGGACAAACAGGCCGAGCAAATGTTGGTAGAGGGGTTGCTAAAACTGTTGCCGGATGCAGGCTTGATTACCGAGGAGGATACTACGGACATCAGCGGAAG
>CAYYZT010000342.1:0-2789 GCA_964476015.1 uncultured Chitinophaga sp. | reverse complement strand
GGGAATGGATTATAGACCCGCTGGACGGCACCACCAATTTCCTGCACGGGCTGCCCGCCTACTCCGTAAGCGTGGGGCTGCGGCACAACGAGCAGTTGGTAATGGGCTGGGTGTACGAGATAAACCGCCAAGAACTTTTTAGTGCCCACAAAGGCGAGGGTGCCAAGCTGAACAACCGCGCCATAAAAGTAAGCAGCCGCGCACCACTGCGCAACGCGTTGATGGCCACGGGCTTTCCGTATACGGATTACAGCAACGTGGAAGCCTATATGACCAGCTTGCAATACCTGATGAAGCATTGCCGGGGCATCCGCCGTTTCGGCAGCGCGGCGGTGGATTTGGCCTATACCGCCTGCGGCCGTTTCGACGGATTCTTTGAGTACGGCCTCAGCCCTTGGGACGTGGCCGGCGGGGCCATCATCGTACAAGAAGCGGGCGGCATCGTTACCGACTTCGGCGGCGGGGCGGATTATCTGTTCGGCAGGCAGATGTTGGCCTCCAACCCATTGGTACATGCGCAGTTGTTGGAAGCGGTGGGCAAAAACTTTACAGTGAAGTAACGTTTACATGGCAACCATCGAAGATTTTCTGAAAATAGACATGCGCGTGGGCAAGGTAGTGGAGGCGCTGCCGTTTCCCGAGGCGCGCAAACCTGCCTACAAACTCACTATCGACTTTGGCCCGGAGGTGGGCACCAAGCGCACTTCGGCACAGATAACCCACCATTACAAGCCAGAGGAGTTGCTAGGAAAACTGGTAATAGCGGTGGTTAATTTCCCGCCGAGGCAGATAGGGCCGTTTATGTCGGAAGTATTGGTACTCGGCCTGCCCGATGCGGAAGGCCAAATCGTGCTACTAGAGCCTCAACAGGATGTACCCGTTGGGGGAAGGGTGCACTGAAGCTTGGTTACGAGTTACGGGTTGAGAGTTACGAGTTATGAATTGAAAATTACGGGGCTGGAAAAACATGTGCCGGGCACATGTTCAAATAGAGCATGCAGGTTGTTTGTTGTTCACCAACTCGCAACCCGTAACTCGAAACCCGTAACGAAATCCTTAAATTATCAGCATCGCGTCGCCGTAGGTAAAGAAGCGGTATTTTTCTTTGATGGCTTCTTCGTAGGCTTTCATCATCAGGTCGTAGCCCACGAACGATGAAATCATGATCAACAAGCTCGACTTCGGCAAGTGGAAGTTGGTAATCATGCAATTCGCAATACTGAACTCGTGTGGTGGGTGTATGAATAGGTTCGTCCAGCCTTCCATCGGTTTCAGGTGCTTCTGTGCCGATACGGCCGACTCCATGGCGCGCATGGCGGTAGTGCCCACGGCGCAAATGCGGCGTTTGCCGTCTTTGGCTTTGTTCACCACGTTGGCGTTCTTCTCGTCAATATGAAAGTACTCCGCGTCCATTTTGTGCTTGCTCAGGTCTTCCACATCAATAGTGCGGAAGGTGCCCAAGCCCACGTGCAGGGTAAGCTGCGCAAAATCAACGCCTTTTATTTCCAAACGCTTCATCAGCTCCTTGCTAAAGTGCATACCGGCCGTAGGCGCGGCCACGGCACCCTCGCTGCTGGCAAACACGGTTTGGTAGCGCTCTTTGTCCATGTCTTCTGGCTTGCGCTTCATGGCCTTGGGCAGCGGGGTTTCGCCCAAGCTATATAATAGGTTCTTAAATTCTTGGTAAGTACCGTCGTGCAAAAAGCGGATGGTACGGCCGCGAGACGTGGTATTGTCCACCACCTCGGCCACTAGGTCGTCTTCGCCAAAATAGAGCTTGTTGCCCACGCGTATTTTACGGGCGGGGTCTACCAGCACGTCCCACAGTTTGTTTTCGGCGTTCAGCTCGCGCAGCAGGAATACTTCGATTTTGGCACCCGTTTTTTCCTTTTTGCCGTACATGCGCGCCGGGAATACCTTGGTGTTGTTCAGCACCATCACGTCGCCGTCGTCAAAGTAGTTCAGCACATCGCGAAACATTTTGTGCTCAATGGTACCAGCTTTGCGGTCTATTACCATTAGGCGGCTTTGGTCACGTTCGTCGTTGGGGTAAGCGGCAATAAGATTCTGGGGCAACTCGAAATTAAACTGGGATAGCTTCATATAGCCACATTTTTTGGCGTTGCAAAAATACACATTTCGCTGTTAAAAGACCAAAAACAGGGTATATTTGTTGCGATAGGCCCGCCAAGCCAGTGCCATAGCCTATCTTTGGCATCCTTACCCAAACCCCGCATCCGCCCCATATGAGGCTATTGCTCAACTTAATAAAGGAAAGCTTCATCAGCGCCTTATTGGAGATAGCGAACAATCGCTTGCGGGCGTTTTTGTCGCTGTTGGGTGTTACTATCGGCATTTTCTGCATCGTTTCGGTTTTCACGGCGGTTGGCTCGTTGGAGTACAACGTGCGCAATAGCCTAAACAAGCTGGGCAGCAACGTGTACTACGTGGAGAAGTTTCCCTGGAGCCAGGATGCGAGGGATTTATGGTTTAAATACCTGCGCAGGCCCAACCCCGACATCGACGATTTCAATGCCCTTAAAGCAAGGGTAGACGGGGCCGAAGGCATCAGCATGATGTTTACCATCAGCAAAACCGTGAAGCAGGGCGGCAATGCCATGAAGGCAAACGTGTTTGGCGTTACGTACGACTATTACCTTATTAAAGAAATGGTTTTTGAAGACGGCCGCTACTTTAGCTATAGCGAGATAGAGCGTGGGGCCAACGTGGCCATTATCGGCAAAGAAGTGGCCGATATATTGTTCCCCAACACCCGCAACGTGTTGGAT
>CAYYZT010000341.1:2852-4167 GCA_964476015.1 uncultured Chitinophaga sp. | reverse complement strand
GCCGGCACCGGCACATGCACCGCCTCGACAAACTCCCCCGGCCGCCGGTCCTGCTTGCCGTAGGCGATGAAGAAATCCTCCAGCGGAATGGTCCGCCGCTTTTTGCCCTTGCGCAAGGTCAGGGTTGCACCGAGCGCAATCAGCGGCGGCGGCGTGTCGCCAATCGGCGAACCGTTGGCGATATTGCCGCCAATCGTGCCCATGTTGCGCACCTGCTCGCCGCCGATGCGTGTCACCAGCGCGCCGAGCGCCGGGATCTTCTTCGTCAGCGTCTCCAGCGCTTCGGTGTAGGTCACGCCCGCGCCAATGGAGATCACACCCCCGGCCTCGCTCATGCTCTTGAGATCATCGAGCCCGGCGATGAACACCACGGGGCCGATGTCGCGCATCTGCTTGGTCACCCACAGTCCGACATCGGTCGAGCCCGCAACCACGGTCGCGCCGGGCTCGGCCTCGTAGAGTTTCGCGAAATCGTCGGCATCCGCCGGCACGATCAGCCGCTCGCGACTCTGCCCAATCTCGACGCGCTGGCCATCCTTCATCGCCTTGAGCTTGGCTATCACCGCCTTCCGCTCGGCCAGCAGCGGGTCCTTCGCCGCCTGCCCGTAATCCGAGATCGCCCGCGCCGCGCGCACTATGGCCTCATAGCCGGTGCAGCGGCAGAGATTGCCCTGCAGCGCCTTTTCAATCTCGGCATTGCCCGGGTTCGGCGTGCGCATCCACAGGCCATACAGCGACATCACGAAGCCCGGCGTACAGAAGCCACATTGCGAACCGTGGAAATCCACCATTGCCTGCTGTACCGGATGCAGCCCGCCAGCCTCGCCGCGCAAATGCTCGACCGTCACCACATGCGTGGCGTCCAGCGAGCCCACGAAACGGATGCAGGCATTGACGCTCTCATAGACGAGCTTGCCATCTAGCAACCTTCCCACCAGCACCGTGCAGGCCCCGCAATCGCCCTCGGCGCAGCCTTCCTTGGTGCCCTTGAGCGACCGCGCGAGCCGCAGATAGTCCAGCAGCGTCTCGGTCGGCTTCACATCACCGAGCGCCACCGCCTCGCCATTGAGCAGGAACCTGATTTCCGACCTGGGTTTCACCTTGGCCATGATTAGCTCCAGCTTGAGCGAGGTTTACCCCCACCCCTCAGCCCTCCCCACAAGGGGGAGGGGAATTCTGAAACCGTTCCACCAAGAGGCAGAGCACCAAGGTTGCCGCTCCCCTCCCCCTTGTGGGGAGGGGTAAGGGGTGGGGGTACAACGCGCAGCGACAATACCATCCTCAACTCCCCCGATACGTCGAATAGCCATAGGGC
>CAYYZT010000341.1:0-2842 GCA_964476015.1 uncultured Chitinophaga sp. | reverse complement strand
TTCGTCCTCAACGGCGAGGACGAAGCGGATATGTGAGCGGGTGACAACATTCATCGTCTGCTAGCTCCCCCGATACGTCGAATAGCCATAGGGCGAGATCAGCAGCGGCACGTGGTAATGGGCGTCATCCGAGACGCCGAAGCGGATCGGTATCTGGTCGAGGAACATCGGATCAGGCAGCTTTTGGCCTGTTGAGCGCAGGTATTCTCCGGTGAAAAAGATCAGCTCGTAGTAGCCGTGCTGGAACTCCTTGCCCTCCAGCAGCGGTGCATCCACGCGGCCATCTGCATTCGTCACGACATCCTTGACCTTGCGATGCGAGTTGCCGCTGACGCGGTAAATGGAGATTTTCACGCCCTGCGCCGGCTTACCGCTTGCGGTGTCCAGCACATGTGTCGTCAGCCGTCCTGCCATTCTAATTCCTGGCCTTTCCGAATTTTGACCAAATGGTACAACCAACGAAATGCATTTTCTATCATTTCGTTGAGGGCCACTGGCGCTTTTTCCGGCAATGTTGAAATCTGCACAAAACTGCTTCGCTGGAGCGTGAATGCGTTACGTCAGAAACATGCGCGGTTACGGCGCGAACCCGCCCGACGCCAAATGGCCGGGCGGCGCGCGCATCGCCGTGCAGTTCGTGCTGAACTACGAGGAAGGCGGCGAGAACAACATTCTTCACGGCGATGCCGCGTCCGAAGGTTTTCTGTCGGAAATCACCGGCGCACAGCCCTGGCCGGGCAAGCGCCACTGGAATATGGAATCCATCTACGAATACGGCGCGCGCGCCGGCTTCTGGCGGCTGCACCGCATGTTCACCGCGGCGAAGATGCCGGTCACCATCTATGGCGTCGCCTCGGCGCTTGCCCGCTCGCCGGATCAGGTCGCGGCCATGCAATCCGCCGGCTGGGAAATTGCCTCGCACGGGTTGCGCTGGATCGACTACAGCGACCACGACGAAGCCTCCGAGCGCGCCGATTTGACGGAAGCCATCCGCCTGCATACGGAAATCACCGGCGAGCGTCCCGCTGGGCTTTATCTCGGCCGCACCTCGGTGAACTCGGTCAAGCTCGCCTGCACCGAGGGCGGCTTTGCCTATATTTCCGACGCCTATGACGACGACCTGCCCTACTGGCTCGACCATGACGGCCACGGCAACGCGATCAAGCCGCAGCTCGTCATCCCCTACACGCTCGACGCCAACGACATGCGCTTCGCCATCACCGCTGGTTTTACGGATGGCGAACAGTTCTACCGCTACCTGAAAGACGCCTTCGACACGCTCTATGCCGAGGGCAAGGCGGGGAGCCCGAAGATGATGTCGATCGGACTGCACTGCCGCCTGATCGGCCGTCCGGGCCGCGCAGCTGGCTTGCAAAAATTCATCGACTATGTGAAGTCGCACAAGAAAGTCTGGGTGCCACGCCGCATCGAGATCGCCGAGCACTGGCGCAAGACCCACCCCTACGCCGCGCCAAAGCTGCGGCCCTCGCGCATGAAGAAGGCAGCCTTCGTCAAAGCCTTTGGCGGCATTTTCGAACACTCCCCGTGGATTGCAGAACGCGCCTTCGCCCTGGAGCTCGGCCCAGCGCATGACTCAGCCGAGGGCGTGCACAACGTGCTCGCGCGCATTTTCCGCTCGGCCACTGACACCGAGCGCCTCGGCGTGCTGACCGCGCACCCGGACCTCGCCGGCAAGCTGGCGCAGGCGAAGCGCCTGACAAAGGAATCCACCTCCGAGCAGGCCAGCGCCGGGCTCGATGCGCTGACAGACAAGGAGCGCGCCGCCTTCACCCAGCTGAACGACGCCTATGTGAAGAAGTTCGGCTTCCCGTTCATCATCGCCGTGCGCGACAATACAAAGGCCTCCATTCTCGAAGCCTTCAAAAGCCGCCTCGACAACTCCCGCGACGCCGAATTCGCCACCGCCTGCAAACAGGTCGAGCGCATTGCCTGGCATCGCTTGAAGGATGTTATGCCGTCGTGACATTTCATCTTGAAAGCACCCCCCTCTGTCCTGCCGGACATCTCCCCCTCACGGGGGGAGATCGGCTGTCATTCTTGCTTTCGCCAATCGCCCAAGAGGTAGCGCCACACTATCAACTGCCGATCTCCCCCCGTGAGGGGGAGATGTCCGGCAGGACAGAGGGGGGTCTCTTCATAATAACATCTCGGGGCCGAGGACACTTCACATGACCCGCACCTACTACGCCCCGCATGGCGGCCTGCCGCCGCAAACCGACCTCATCACCGACCGCGCGGTGTTCACCGAGGCCTATGCCGTCATTCCCCGGCGTGAGTTCTCAGACATCGTCACCAGTTACCTGCCGCATTGGGACAAGACTCGTCTCTGGATCATCGCCCGCCCGCTCTCCGGCTTTGCCGAGACATTCTCGCAATACATCATGGAGGTGCAGCCCGGCGGCGGCAGCGACCGCCCCGAGCCGGAAGCCGGCGCGCAAGGTGTGTTGTTTGTGGTCGAGGGCGAAGTCACCGTCACCATTGCCGGCAAATCCCACACACTCACGCCGGGCGGCTATGCCTACCTGCCGCCGTCGTCTGGCTGGACACTGCGCAACGCCGGCAAAGCCACCGCGCGCTTCCACTGGATCCGCAAACTCTACGAGAAGATCGATGGCCTCGACCAGCCCGACCCGCTGTTCCTCAACGACAACGAGGTCGCGCCGCTCGCGATGCCCGAGACCGATGGCAAATGGGCGACCACCCGCTTCGTCGACCCGGCCGACCTGCGCCACGACATGCACGTCACGATCGTCACCTTCCAGCCGGGCGGCATCATCCCCTTCCCCGAAACCCACGTGATGGAGCACGGCCTTTATGTGCT
>CAYYZT010000340.1:0-4171 GCA_964476015.1 uncultured Chitinophaga sp. | reverse complement strand
TGGCGAAACGTAAGCGTGGCTTTGTTAATGGAGTTCTCTGCCATTTCCAGCGCTTCTAGGTACTCGCCCGTTTGCCCGCCCGTTCGGCTCACGCTCAGGGTGACAGGGGCGAAACACGGGTTTTGGGCGTGCATCTCGGTAAGGCGTTGCAAGGCTTCCAGCAGTTCGGGCGCGGCGGCGGCCAGTTGTGCGGCGGCACGGTCAGTGTCGGTGGGGCCGTTGTATTTCCATTGGGTGTAGAGCAGGGTGCGGCCTTCGGCGGCCACTGCCAGTTGATGGTGGTGGTCTACCAGCCGCCAAGTGTTGGTGGGCATGGTTATCGGTTAATCGGTTGATGGGTATTTGGTCCACGGTCGACAGTCCACGGTCCACGGTAAAAAAGTTACGGGTTGCGGGTTTTGCCTCAGGCGGAACTTCTAGCGAAAGTGAACGGAAGTTCGCGCCACCTTGGGTTTTCGCGGCGGTGTTTTCCTCCGTTCAATTTTATCCCCACGTTTCGGCAATGCGCTCTCGCCGCCCTTGTGCCACCCCAACACGCCACGCTCGTGCTCGTTGCGGTCTGCTTGCGCCTCGTTGCGGTGGGTCTCGCTTTCGCGGTGGTTTTCAAAGAGTTGTTTGCTCATTTGGGTTGCGTTTTTTTCGGTGCTGCAGTTGGTTAGCACCATGCTCCACAGCAGGAGGTTGCTTCAGGTTATTGGAGTTCAATACCAATCATTTACATCATTTTGACCCTCGCAATGACGGGTAGGTGGGGTGCATCAGCACATAACCACATCAGCACACTAGCACATCGGCATATCAAAAAATCATCCCGTCGCGCCGAGGCTTTTCAGCAGGCGGTCGGCAAGGCCGAGGGTGTGTTCGGCGTGGTCCATGCACTTGGCCTCGATGTTACTGAACTGCCGCTGCACGGCTTGGTAATACGTTACTTCGCGGCCCTCGCACAGCACCTGCACGTTGCTTATGCGGATGGTGCTGCCGGTACATTCCCTGTCGTAGCGCACGGTGCAGCGTATGCCGATGCCGTTCATATCCGGCACTACCATATTGAACTCATGCCTGCCGGGTTTTTCGCCCAGCCCCTCGAATAGTCTTTTCCAGCTCGCTCTCATGGTTTGGTTATTTGTTATTGGTTATTGGTTGATTGGTGTTTGTTATTGGTAAAACAAAAACGCCCGTCATTGCGAGGGCTGGCTTGGTGCCTGCTTGCAGTGTTTTAGGTTGTTAGCCCGAAGCAACCCCCTTGCGAGGACAAATGAAGTTTATCGGCCGTTGCGGTTAATAAATCATCGCTCGTCTTTAGGGGTTGCTTCGGGCCATTGAAGTTCAGCACCAAACATTTATATCATTTCGACCCTCGCAATGACGGGTGTATCATGCCGCCCATCGTTGCGGGCCGTGCATTTCGTGCAGGGTTGTGTCGCGGGCTGCGTTTTCCGCTGCTTCTTGTGCTGCCGCGGCCTGCTCCAGCAGTGCCAGTCGGCGTTCCATCTCGTCCAGTCGCTCTTTCATGGGTTCTCGGTTTTTATCTGTCAGCGGTTTATCGGCATGTTTTGGTGTTTTGCTAACAGCGAATCGAGTAATCAATCAACCAAAAACTAACTGTTAGAAATAACTAATAACAAGTAACCGATAAGCAAATCCGCCTGCTTTTATGTAAGTTTGACGGATAATAAGCACAAAGTAATGTCAGTTTTCTAACATTACCAAACAATTACTAATAAATTTAGTCTAAAAATTTTGGCATGGACTTCTATGCAAACAATATCAAGGGGTTGAGAAAGATGCTCGGCTTTAGCCAGCAACAGTTCGCCGAGCTAGTAGGGGCCACGCGTGCGGCACTGGCACAATACGAAGCGGGCAACAATCAACCCAAAACCAAAGTGGCATTGCGCATTTGTAAGATTGCTAACATTTCTCACAAAGAACTCTTTGAAAAGGACTTGGACTTTGCCCGGTTGAACCTTATGGACGTGCAGGGATTGGATGCCGAAAAGCTCGATGCGCTCATCAACGGCACGCCGCCGCCCAATATACCGCAGCGCGACGGCTCGCCGTACTTCGACATCGATGCCACGGCCAGCAACATCAACGTTTTCGGCGATGTGCAGGAGATACCCGCCGCCTACATCACCGTGCCCTCGTTCAAAGACTGCGACTTCTACCTCAACGTCTACGGCGACAGCATGTACCCCAAGTACAGCAGTGGCGAAATCATTGCCTGCAAGAAGATTACGGATTTGGACATTATACCATACGGCGAGGCGTTCCTTATCATTACCAGCGAGCAGCGGCTCATCAAGTACATCCGCAAGGGCAACCGGGCCGATACGGTGCTGCTAGTGAGCGAAAACCCCAAGTTCGAGCCGTTTGAAATCAAGCGCAAGGCCATACTGCACCTGTATAAAGTGGTGGGGAAGATAAGGAGGGACGTGCCGTAGTGTGTGGCGAGGCATAGCCTCGTGGCTTAAGTGCTCCGGAAGCTCAGCTTCCGAAGAGGGTGCGGGGCCTCTTCCGTTGTCATCCTGCAAGGATCTTCTAGGCGAGTGTCGCTGAACTTGCAAAAACTGTGCGCTGCATCTTCCGGGGCCGACGTGGTCAGTTATTCAGCTATCGCACTACGGCGCTAGGAGGTCTTTACAAGATGACATCGGGGATAGGCGGAAAAGGCTGGTAAAGGATGCACAAAGCGATTTTGCACCTCTATAAGCGGTGGGGAAGATTAGAAGGGGTTTGTCGTGAGGGTTGTGAAGGGTTTGGGGTGTGGAAGTAAGTTTATGCGCCAGTGGCATACCGTAACACCCCAAGGCAGTTAAAATACCCCCTAACCTGAACACATTTGCCGCAACGTGTATAGAAAACGCCAAAAAGTATACACGTTGTATGCAACGTGTATAGAAAACGCATATTTTTATACACGTCTTTTGAAACAGATAGACAGCTATCTTAAAATACATCGCGTGCAGTTTCTCCCCCCATCCATTTCCGTTGACCAGATTGAGACCCGCGCCGTGCTCAAAAAACTCACGGCTACCCGTGCGGCATTGGCAGAGTTGAAGGGCGTGGCTGATACCATACCGAATGAGCGGATATTGATTGATACGCTTTCGCTACAGGAGGCCAAGGAGAGTTCGGCAATAGAAAACATAGTAACCACCCACGACGAGATTTACCAAGGCAGCATATCTGCCGAACGTTTTGCCTCGCCCGCGGCAAAAGAGGTACAAAACTATGCCAAGGCACTGCATATGGGGTTTAGGGAGGTAAAAAGCAAGGAGTTGATTACCACCAACCTCGTTTTACGCATCCAGCGTATAATAGAAGGCAACGATGCCGGAATGAGGAAGGTGCCTGGTACGGTGCTTAAAAACGAACTGACGGGCGAAGTAGTATATGAACCCCCGCAGCATGCCAAAGAGATTGAGGCCTTGATGGAAAACCTGGAGTGGTTTGTAAATACTCCTGACGAATACCCTGCCGATCCGTTGATACGGATGGCTATCATCCATCACCAGTTTGAAAGCATCCACCCTTTTTATGACGGCAATGGCCGGACAGGGCGAATCGTCAACATATTGTATCTTATCAAATCGGGTTTGTTGGGGTTGCCTATCCTGTATATAAGCAGATACATCATAAAGCATAGGCCACAGTATTATGCCCTCTTGCAGCAGGTGCGCGAAAGCGGCGAGTGGGAGCCTTGGGTGCTTTACATGCTTAGCGCGGTAGAGGATACAGCTATCGAGACGGTTAGGGTAATTAAAGAAATAAAAATCTTGATGCAGCAGTATAAGAAGCGTATCCGTAGCGAAGAACCCAAGATATACAGCCAAGATTTAATCAATAACCTTTTTAGGCATCCTTATACCAAAATTGAATTGCTGAGGGATGATTTGAATATTAGCAGGATAACGGCCGCCCGTTATCTGGAACGTCTTTGCGATATGGGCTTGATAGAAAAAATAAGGGTTGGGCGCAGTAATTACTACATCAATGCTCCCTTGCTAAGCCTGCTGCAAAAAGCCTGATTGTATAGAAAATGCCAAAAAGTTTACGCGTTGCATACAACGTGTATAGAAAACGCCCAAAAGTATACACGTACCACAGGCCGATTAACCGATAACCAATCAACCGATTAACTATCTTTGCACCGTAGGCCAAACCCCATGCC
>CAYYZT010000339.1:0-4189 GCA_964476015.1 uncultured Chitinophaga sp. | reverse complement strand
TGACCATAGGAGAGTTCATTATTAGTGAAATCAAGAAACAGCCTGATTATGTATCCAGTACGATAGTTAAACTATTGCAATACTCATCTGTAAGAAAAAGATTGGTTTACCAATTATCAATAATACAATTCAAAGAAGTACTTAAAGCACTTGCGGCTGATGCAGAAGGGGTTTACAATAAGCATTTAGAGTGGGTGGAAACATTACCCACTGAGGTAAGAAATGTGCTAAAATCCGCACCAGCATTACGTTCTGGGCAGTTGGCCGTGCTAGGAGCGATGGCCACACATAAAACTGCTAAAATAGCTGTTGCGAAGTATAAAGAAGTGCTTTTGGTTGGTTCCGTTAAATTCTTGTCCAACAATGAAATATACCATCTAGAATTATTGCTTTCCAGTGACAAGCAGCCTGATGCCGAGCAGCAAATTTCAAAGCAAGTAATCCAGTTATATCGTGAGCTGAAACCCAATGAGGGCGCGGAGATTGGCGAGGAAGAGAAAAATTTGGATGATGCCGTAGCCGAAAATCCGGCCAGAACACGCCCTATTGTGCCGAAATCGTTGCTACAAGAGGCTTTGAGACAAATTCCCGAAGATGTTTTGCTGTCAAAAGGAACAGATAGCAAGGAACGTAATGAAGATAAGAAATCATTACAAAATGCAGATAATCAACAAGATACGTCCATAGATGAGACGAATGAAACGCTGGGACCAGCACCTCCCAAAACCCTGTTGGATGCGTTGTTGTACTATGTAAACTATGGTGTCTGGCCTGAAGCTTCTTTGGATGAAACCGAGCCAAACGTAAATGGCTACATTGTAGACCCAGCAACGGTTTTAACCGATTTATTGCAAGATAAACCTACGGAATTGGCCATACGCCTATTCCCCATGTTGGCGGCCCCAAGGGTGAGGGAGCGTTTGGCATTCCAGTTAGAGGACAAAACCTTTAAAAACCTTGTGGCAGCGTATGTTTCGGTGCATTCGCCGGTTAATCGTTTACAGGTTTTTTATAACGAATTGCAGCCCTTGGCCGAGGCTATAGCCAATATCCTGAAAACTAATGATGGTGCGGTTTTTCGGTATTTTCCGGCAACACTTCGGGCATTTGTGTTGCAAGCCATGTATGAAGAGCCGAATATGGTTGATTTCCAATCTTTTACCAAGCTATTTTTGGAATATTACCTAGAAAACAGCCAAATTTTACCCAGTGAGTTGGAAGAGCTTGTAAGCATTCAATGGCCTAATGTAAGTGTTTCTGAATCAGTTAAAAACGATTTTGTTTCTGCTATAACTTATTGGAAGAAATATGCTGAAAGCGTTGGTACAGTTAGTGCCAGCCAAGAACATGTTAACGATAATAACGAAATACTCCTAGCGGCACTCGAAGATGTGTCGCAAAGCGGTGATTCACAATTGATTGACCTAGATGAAAGCTATGACAGCAAGTCCCCTTTTGATAGTACAATAACTACCGAAGATTCCATTTCCCCGAACCGTAGCCCGGAAGCAAAAAAAGTTGATGAAAATATAGATGCGGCAAGGGTTTCAGGTGATACTGGATTTGCAGAACCTGTTCCGGATACAGTAAATGAACTGAATAAGATAGTATTGCCAACCTCTACCGAAGTTGTTGATAAACAGCACTTTAGCGATGTTGGCAGCATTGTAGAACCTGATGCTGGCAAAATATCCGATATTGGTTCTAAGGAAGGTATTGATAAACAGCAAGTTAACGAGGGTGAGGTGGCCGATAAGACTACTACCGCCAGTTCCGTTTCCCAAGCTGATATACCTAATAAAGACATTACTCCAAAACAACAAGACAATACTGTTGATAATATTGATAACCAATTAGTTGACTCGAAATTCTACCAAACAGAAAGTGGGGCAGAAAACACAACCGCTACCGTAAATCCAGACGTGTCCTATCCGCTTTCAGAAGCGGCTACGTTGCCTTTTGTCGATTCACAATCCATTATGGATCAAGGGGATGCAAAGGAAGATGCCAACCCGTTGGCCCGCCAGACGTTGAAGCAGAAAATAGACGCTATCTTGCAAGGGCAAATGCCCGAAAAGGCACGTCAGGCCAAGGTGGTGCGGCCTCAAAATCCTTTTGAAAGGGAGCAGCCCGTAGCTCCGTTGGAAGACCCCGTATTCATCGAAAATGCAGGCGTGGTGTTGCTTTGGCCATTTGTGGGCCGTTGTTTCGCCACGTTGGGATACACGGAAAAGGGGCTGTTTAAGGATATGGATATGGCCACCCGTGCCATACATTTGCTGCAATATATGGCCACGGGGGAGGAGCAAGCCCCAGAGCACTTATTGGTGCTGAACAAGGTACTGTGCGGCATACCCGTTTTTGAGGCAATTGAAAGGGATATTGTGTTGAATGCCAACGAGAAAGAAGAGGCCGATACACTCTTGAAAGCCACCATCGGCAACTGGGATAAGATGAGCAAGATTTCGGTGGAGGCGTTGAGGGATTCGTTTTTGAAAAGAGGCGGAAGATTGACGGAAAACGAGGTGAGCTGGACATTGCGGGTAGATCAGGCCAGTTACGATATGTTGCTCGATACCCTGCCGTGGACCATCGGCATGATCAAGCTTAAATGCATGGAAAAAGTACTTTACGTAGAATGGCGATAGAAGAAATACAAACCAATGCCAACGTGCTGGCGCAAGACCTTTATTGGCTGCACCAAGTGGTGGAAACCCGCTTGGCGCTTTACTTAGGCCGCGATACGCCTTACAAGGATATACACGACGTGCCGGTGCCGAAAATAAAGAACGATGACTCGCTGTATGCCCGCGCCGTGTTGCACTACCAAATGGGCGTACCTGAGCGGCTTACGTTGCTGTTGGCCCTTGCGCCACATGTGAGGCCGCAGATATTGGACCCCCTGTTTGTTAAAAATGCCACGTACGACAGGGGTTTCAGCGAGTTTGGCGGCCTGCGGGGGCATGCACACAGCGGCTTTTTGCCCACGGGCGAAACGGTGATGTTCATTGTTGCCGGCAACGATTTGGCCATGCGTTTCCAGTTGATGTCGCTGTTCGAGAAAGACCACTACTTCGCCAAGCACAACATTTTACGCATGCAGCGGGTGGAGCACGACGAACCGCCATTGGCCGGCCAGCTTACGTTATCCAAGGAGTATCTGGGCTATTTTACCACGGGCATTGTAAACAAGCCAGATTTTAGCGGCGATTTCCCCGCTAAACTGCTCACTACCAAGCTGGAATGGGAAGACTTGGTATTGCCCGACGAAACCCTCACCGAAATTGAGGAAATAAGGGCGTGGATTGAGCATGGCGACTACATTCTGAACGATTGGAAGCTTATCAAGAAAATAAAGCCGGGCTACCGTACGCTTTTCCATGGCCCACCGGGAACGGGGAAAACCCTTACCGCCTCGCTTTTGGGCAAGGTAACCGGGTTGGACGTGTATCGAATCGACCTCTCCATGATCGTATCCAAATACATCGGCGAAACGGAGAAAAACCTAGCAGGGGTGTTTGATATGGCCGAGAACAAGAACTGGATATTGTTTTTTGACGAGGCCGATGCGCTGTTTGGCAAACGTACGCAAACCAAGGACTCGCATGACCGCTACGCCAACCAAGAGATATCGTTTCTCTTGCAGCGCATCGAGGATTTTCCGGGCGTGGCCATATTGGCCTCAAACCTGAAATCAAACCTTGACGATGCTTTTTCGCGCCGTTTCCAGTCGTTCGTGTTCTTTCCCATGCCCCAGCCGCCAGACCGCCTGCGCCTTTGGGAACAGGCATTTGATGGCTTGCCCTTGGATAGTAAGGTCGACTTTGAAAAGCTGGCCCAAGACCACGAAATGGCGGGCGGTGCCATCATCAACGTGTTGCGCTATACGGCGGTTTGGCTCAAGCATAAAAAGCTCAAAACCATTACGCACCGTCTGATATTGGACGGCGTAAGGAAAGAATTGGCCAAGGAGGGAAAAACTCCCTAACTCCTTATCGTACAAATACTTGTGCGAAAGGATTGTTCTGCAACGATTCCTGCATCGTTTTACCATCCAACGCCACGGCGGCAAGGCTCGGTACAAAACTGGTAAGCAGGTATTGTATTACCGCTATCTGCTCCTCAAACTCAGTGTACGCTTCGGGCGCAACTTGTTGGGGCACAATGTTGTTTTGCTTGTGATACACCA
>CAYYZT010000338.1:0-4194 GCA_964476015.1 uncultured Chitinophaga sp. | reverse complement strand
CACCTTTAAACGAATGTATTGGCAGCTCCGTAGGAGCCTAACATTCAAACCGTAACGCTCATTTAAAATCAAAATATAACATTGCGTTCGTTGTGGTTCATCAAACAAAATGATTTAACCGCAACGTTCGCAAAGAATACTTGAAACACATCGATACTAGCATTGCGGCAAGCAGGAATAATAAACCGCCAAAAAGTGCATAAAGCTGCCACCCATTACAAACACATGCCAAATGCTGTGGTTAAAGGGCAACCTATCCCACAAATAAAACACCACCCCAAAGGTATAGCTCAAGCCTCCGCCTACCAACAGCCATAGCCCATGCGATGGCAAGTTATGCAGCAGCGGCTCGTAAACGAATATTGCCATCCAGCCCATAGCCAGATACAATATGGTGGAGACCAGATTGTATTTGCCCACAAAGAAAACCTTGAAAATAATGCCCACTACCGTAATGCCCCACAGGATAAAGAACAGTGGGATACCGCCGTGGTCTTTAAGCGTGATGAGGGCAAAGGGCGTGTATGAACCGGCTATGAGCACATAAATTGCAGCATGGTCGAAAATGCGGAAGTAGTACTTCGCCTTACCGGGCTTCACGCTATGGTACAAAGTAGATGCCCCATAGAGCAGCGTGAGGCTGGCGCCGTACACGGAAAGGCTGGTAATGTGCCACGCGTTGCCATTTTCGTATGCCAAAACCACCAGCGTAAGCAATGCCGCAACGCTCAGCAAAAAACCGAGGCCGTGCGTAAGGCTGTTCATCAGCTCTTCCTTAAAGTTGTATGTGGGCAATAGGTTGTTCATGTTTCTTTCCCTCCTTGGTATCAATACGCTGAATAAGCGCAAATGGTTGCTTCCCCCTTCTACTGAGTTTTGATACGCCTGCTTTTACTTTACCGATTCCATGGTAATGCCCGCATCCGGCTTTTTAGGCTCGGGGTGGTAAATGCTTTGGGCATTGCTATAAATGGTTTGTTTGTCCAAAGTCATCGGTTTGAACTGTTTGTTAACGAACATTTCCATTTGATCGGTATAATGCGGGCTATCCGGTTTCGACGAAGCCCCGAAGCTGTGTATGGTTTCAATCTCCACACCGTCTTTGGAGTATTGGCACATCATGATGTACGAGTCGCCCACCACGGATTTGCGCATGCCGTTTTTGTACGGGCCGGTGATGTTGGCTCCGAGCACGTCAGGTCCGCCGCCAAGGGGCAGTTCCTTGTCGCCGCGCACCAGTTTCTGTACATCGCCCAATGGCACCCGAAGACTGCCGAAGTGTTTCAGCATATGTTTTTTGGCATTGCGAAGGGCCTGCACATATTCCGCTTCGTAAAAAGCATTGCACTCATATTGGCTGGCGCGGCCCATCATTTTGTCCATCAGCTCATAGAAGGCAAACAACAACAGCGCGGCTTCCTTGTTGTCGGTGCCGCTAGTGCGGTCCCAATCGCGCACCACGGCAATGGCATCTGCCAAGTCAGGGTACTTCTCAGGGTCCAATACCACCAACATTCCCAAATTCTCACAAGTGGAGGAGTACAGGTCGGCATTAAACACGTCGTCATACTTTATTTTCTTGGCATCCGCGTAGCTTATTTTGTGGTACTGGCTTATAAGCTCTTGCGCCCTTATGCTGCGGTTGTTGTCTTCCAGCTCGTAGCAAAAGGTTGGGTTAAAGTGCTCGGGGCGCAAATTTTCCATCGGCCCCGTGGCATTGAAACAGGTATTGTTGGTATTAAACAGATATCCAGCCTCCGGGTTGAGGTACTGCGGCAACGAATCGAGCGGATAGAAGTAATCGGCACTCCAAAGCGTTTCGCTGGTGTTGCCCGGCAATACGCCATCCCAGTTATACTTCGGGTTGCGTTTGGGGAACAGGCCGTTGCTGATGTAATAAATGTTGTCTTCCCTATCGGCATAAATAAGGTTGGTACAAGGGTGCGCTTGCATGCGCATAGCCTCCATAAACTCACCGTAGTTCTTTGCTTTGTTCATCTTATAAGTCTGCTCCGGGGCTTGTATGTTCATGCCTGCCGCAAAGCGCAAGGAGTAATACCCATGGTCGTTTTTAATCGTTGGGCCATATTTGCTGCGGTAGAAAGTCTTTTTAACGGGCACCTTCACACAGCCTACTTTCACCTTTACTTTGGCGGTGTATGGCTCCAAATCTTCCCATTTGCCGTCGAATTTGTATTTCAGCTTGTCTTTAGGGTGCATTTCCAGTTTATACACATCCGAAAAGTCTGGATGGTTTAGCGTATTGGCCCAACCAAGGTGTTCGTTGGTGCCTAAAAATGGAGCCGCCCCGCCCGGGAAAGTGCCGCCCAAGAAATTCCAGCCCTCTTCGCTGCACACGTGTACCTCGTACCACGAAAACAGCCCTTCCAACGGCTGGTGGCTGTTCACTATCAAATAGGCTTTGCCATCGGTGGTTTTTTTGCTGCTATAGGCAAACGCGTTGGAGCCATCTGGCAAGGCACCTTCATAATCGGCAATAAAGCCCCCGAAAATCTTTTGTATATCGATGTACACGTTGGCCAACATGGCAATGGTAAGCGAATAACTTTTCACCAAATCCAGCTCCGTAATCGGAAACAGGTTTTTATGCAGCACTTCACCCGGGAAGGATGCCGCATACGAGTTCAGCCCTGCGGCATAGTATGTCAATATCTTCTTAAACTTCTCGGAGTACGAGGTCTCGTATTGGTCTTCAACGGTTCTATCGATATCCAAAATGTGGTACATAAAATCCAGCACCGCGCCGTTTTTGCCGTTTACCTCGCCCAGCATGCCGCGCACTACCAGCAGCAGCTCTTGTGCGGTTTTAAAATCATCTTCGCCCGTAGCCCATGCAAGGCCATAGGCCACCTCCTCGTCAGTAGGGGCAAAAATGTGCGGCACGCCCCATTTATCTCGAACAATGTCGATACGCGACAAATCGATACTGATTTGGGCAAAGGCCGTGACTTGGGTAAGCAATAGCAATAAAAACAGCGGGGCACGCTTCATGGCGGTGGTGGGTTTTTGGGATAATAAGATAAGGCTTTGTACAACAGGATTATCCCAATGATGCAACATAACCCTATGGTGTTGCATCCATATTAAGATTTTTATGAAAAATCGGTGTTAAGAAGTGTTAACGCTTATTTAATAAACCGAAAGCTCTCCATTACCTTGGTGCCGTCGGCCTCATAACGGTCGAAAGTGCTTTGCCGTGCCGTGAAAGTTAAAAGGAATGCCACGTTTTTCTTCACGAACCAATATTGCTTAAGCTTCAAATCCATGCCGAGGTATTGCATGGTAAGCAGTACTACCTTAGCTTTTTGAGAAGCAAGCGTGGCATCTTTTACGGAAAGTACCTGCACCACTTCGGGCATGGAGCTATATTGGTCAATACTAAGTTTGGTAAACTCATCCAACGTCATTGGCTGGGAGGAAATGTCTTGTATGATGAAGTTGACGTTTTCTTGGAAATCATCGTCCGCGCCTTCCTTGGGCGCCAAGAACATCCAAAGGCTTTGTTCTTCTGTTACCGTCCAGCCTTCGGGGTGCGAAATCTTGAAATTAGCTTGCTTGTTTTCATACTCCACCCAGCCACCCACAACAGAAAATGCAGTAAGCAGCGAAAAGAGGTAGATATACATAGTTAGGGAGTTTATAAAGTAAAAGTAGCATTTTACAACAACTCCTTTATATCTATTTCCAGCCCGCGACATACTTGCAGCAAGTATATATAGGTGGGATTTACCTGCCCTTGTTCCACCCGGTGTATGGATTGAGGGTCTTTATTGATGGCAATTGCCAACTGTTGTAATGATAGATTTTTAGCTTGTCGAATACTCTTTAGCCTTGCACCAAGGGCAATCAAACTAACCTTATCCTCTTCACTCACCAACATGGACCCAATACTATCCATATCATCTGCAAAAATCATCAACATATTTGTTGATATTTCCATTAAAATGTTATATTTGCAACATTACTGCTCCCCAGCAGGCTATAAGATTCGGAAACCGGGCAACGGTTGGCAGGCGCGACAGGGCCAGAAAACTGGCGCGCCTGTTTTATTTGTGGGTAGAGGATTACGTCAAACAACAAACCGTTTATCATACTCGCGGCACGAAACCCCAAACATGCTCCACACGCCCAATTTTCAATTTTGAATTTTCAATTTTCAATTCTTCCCCACCA
>CAYYZT010000337.1:0-4220 GCA_964476015.1 uncultured Chitinophaga sp. | reverse complement strand
TTAAACGAATGTATTGGCAGCTCCGTAGGAGCCTAACATTCAAACCGTGATGCTCATTTTAAAATATAAATAGTATTATTTATTTATAAGCCCTTTCACCCTTTCCAAATCTTCCGGCGTATCAACCGCATGGGTAGCGTGGGGGGTAACGGCAGTGTAAATATCAATATCGTTTTCCAGCCAGCGGAGCTGTTCCAAGCTTTCGGCCAACTCTAGTGGGGTAGGCTGCAAGGTGGCCAAGCGTGCCAACAACTGGCGCGGATAGCCGTAGATGCCTACATGCTGCCAAGCGGTTTCAAACGTGCCGGAGCGGTAGTAGGGCAGGGGAGAGCGGCTAAAATATAATGCCCGTCCCATATTCGACACTACGGCCTTTACCACATTAGGGTCTTGGTATAAATGGCTATCGGTAATGGACCTTATCAGCGTGGCGATGCCATCGGGGTGGGCTTGCAAGGTTTCGGCCACTTGGGTTATCTGTTCCGGATGGATAAACGGCTCGTCGCCCTGTATGTTGATGGCGGCCTCGAAGTTTTGGAAAGCAGGAAGTGCCATTACTTCCGCGCAGCGCATGGTGCCGTTAAGGTGCTCGGGGTCCGTCATTACATACTTCGCACCGATGCGCTGCAATTCTTCGGCAATGCGTTCGTCGTCTGTGGCCACTACCACATCGGCCAGCGCATTTGTTGTTAGTGCCTGCTCATACACGCGTTGTATCATGCTTTTGCCGCCAATATCCGCCAACGGCTTGCCGGGGAAGCGACTGGAAGCATAACGGGCGGGGATGATGCCGAGGATGCGCATGGTGGTTGGTTAATCGGTTGACCTGTTGATTGGTTAATCGGTTGATTTACATAATGTGTCTAAACACAACGGACACTATGGAAGCACAAAGTTCACAAAGGCACTTATTAGTGTTCTTTGTGCTTTTTCTTTGTGTTCTTAGTGTTAAAAATATCCACTACCAATCCTCTCACTGCACCCATCTTACATGTTGCGTGGCGAGCTTTCAGCGCGGATGCCTCGGCTCTTTCAACCCGCAATTACACCGCTTTCAAACTCAAATCCAAGCTCTTTACCGAGTGGGTAAGGGAGCCTACGGAGATAAAGTCGCAGCCGCTTTCGGCATAGGCGCGCACGTTGTCCAGCACAATGCCGCCAGAAATCTCGGTCTCATATTGGCCCGCAATCATTTCCACGCCCGATTTGGCGGTTTCGGGGGTAAAGTTGTCCAGCATGATGCGGTCCACACCGCCCACGGCCATAATCTCGCCCACCTGGGCCAAGCTGCCGGCCTCAATTTCTATCTTCAGTTTCAGGTTGTTCTCGGTAAGGTAATCTTTCACCCGGTTGATGGCTTGGCTCACACCGCCTGCATAGGCAATGTGGTTGTCCTTAATCATGATCATATCGAACAACCCAAACCGATGGTTTACTCCGCCGCCGATGCGCACGGCCGTTTTCTCGAACTGGCGTAGCAGGGGCGTGGTTTTGCGTGTGTCCAATATCTTGGCCTTGGTGCCCTCCACCGCCTTTACGAATTTGTTGGTAACGGTGGCCACGCCGCTCATGCGCTGCATCATGTTCAGCACCAAGCGTTCGGCCATTAGTATGTTTCGGGCACTGCCGGTAACGTAAAAGGCCACGTCGCCGTGCTTTACCTCGGCACCGTCTTTCAGCAAAACTTCCATTTGCAGCTCTGGGTCTATGCCCCTGAAAAGGGCTTCGGCTACTTCCACACCGGCCAATATGCCATTGTCTTTTACCAATAAACGGGCGCGGGAGGTTTGCCCTGCGGGAATGCAGGCGAGCGAAGTGTGGTCGCCGTCGCGGATGTCCTCGGCTATGGCGAGGTCAACGAATTTATTTAAATCCAATGGGGATGTCTGGGGTTTTAAGCCGTTAATCTTTCTCGAAGCGTATTTCCTGCACGAAGAAAGCGGTGCCCTTCTGCTTGATGTACACATAGGTACGGAAACTGCCGCCGTTGGTTACCAGCGTACCGATGCCGTATTGCGAGCCTTCGTTGCTGGTACCCTTGTGTATCACGTTGAAAGAAGAAACGGGGTTTTTGGTAAAAAAATCCTTCAGTACCATCTCGGCTTGGCTCTTGCTATAAACCTTGCTTTCGTTGTGGATGGTAATCTCGACACTGGTGTCAAAATATTTTGCCACTTCGCGGGCGTTGCCGGAGCGGATGGCCAAGCTGATATCGTCCAACACGGCGGGCAAGAAGGCCGTGGCAGCACTGGCCACGATACTTACCAACATAAACAGGATAACAGCGTGTACGTTCTTTTTCATGGTAGTAGTAACTAATTTGCCCCCTTTTGGCGAAAAGTATGCCAAACTCTTTACGGACATTATGGGTTATTACCTGTAATTTCGCCGGGGCCCACTTTTGGGGCACCGACTTGGGTAAAGATAGCATAATTCTATTCTTAAAATAAAATGCGCCACTGCTACTTTTTAGCATTTACTGGGTTTTTGGCCCTCGCTACCCTTTTCGGGTGCAAGGGCGGCAAAGATGGCGTAGCCGTTGATTGCCGGGGCGTGTACTTTTGTTTGGGCGGCTTTATGCACCAAGAACTGGACAGGTTCGATTCCATGAAGCCTTCCATCGATAAGTACGTGTACCTCAACGGAACGGAAGAACGCCATACCCTGCAACTGGACCGCACCCGCTGGGAGGCCGAGTTTACCGCCTTCCGCGAAGCGGACATCGACAAGCCCGCTTTGGTGGGCAAATACTTGGTGGATACTTTGTTTATGGATACGGATTCGCTTACCCGCGTCAGCTACATAGCCCAAGACCCTGACCTGCGCACCCGTTATCTGCACCTTTATTTCAAGCCCAACGCCACCGAACCAACTTATCTGGAAGCGCGGTTGGAGACGAAAAACGTGTTCTACCAATCGGTGCAGGAACTGGAATACACTCCCGGCGAATCATACGGCATCAAAGGCTTTCAAGATATTTGGCTTCTGGGCGAGGATACCTTTGCGGTAAAAAGCGTGTTCGTGAAGTAATCTGCCGCTTCCAATGTTGATTCATCCACCCTTATGTGCTTGTAAACACAAGGAACACTAAGTAATCCACAAGGACACTAAGATGCAATAGTTACTTTGTGTGCTTTGTGCCCTTTTTCTTTGTGTTCTTAGTGTTTAAATCTTCAACCCATCCGCCAAAGCCCGATCATTGCTCAATCTGGGCACTTTGTTTTGCCCGCCTAGCTTGCCTTGGCTTTTCATATAGTTGATAAAGCTGTCTTTCGGCAATGGCATAACTTTTAGCGGCTGCAAAACCGCCCCCGTAATAAGATCCTTATAATAGATGTTGAGTTGCTGCATCCGCTCGTCCAGCAGTTGCGCGAAGCGGGCCATGTCCGTAGGTTCCTGTTCAAACTCCACCAGCCACTCGTGGTAGGGCAGTTCGCCGCCCGCGTCCACCATCGGGGCCACGGTGTATTCGGTTATCTTGGCACCGGTAGCCTCGGCGGCGTGCAGCATGGCCTTTTCCACCTCCTCGCCAATCACGTGCTCGCCAAAGGCAGATATAAAGTGCTTGATGCGCCCCGTAACCACAATGCGGTAAGGCTTTAGGCTCACAAACTTCACCGTATCGCCGATGCCGTAGCCCCACAGGCCCGCGTTGCTGTTGATGATGAGGGCATAGTTCACGTCCAGTTCCACGTCCTTCAGGCTCAGGCGGGTAGGGCTTTCGTTAAAGTACTCGCTGGCGGGCACAAACTCGAAGAAGATGCCCGAGTTCACGTTCAGCAGCAGGCCCGGCTCGGTCTGGGTGTCTTGGTAGGCTAAGAACCCCTCCGAGGCGGGGTACGTCTCCACCGAGGGCAGCCGATTGCCGATGCTCTGCTCCAGCTTGGCGCGGTACGGCTCGTAGTTCACCCCGCCGTACACGAACACCTGAAAGTTGGGGAACACGTCCTTTATTTCCTTGCCCGTCCTAGCCGTTAGCCTATCGAAGTACATCTGCACCCACGGTGGTATGCCGCTTATCATGGTCAGGTCTTGGTTCAGCGTTTCGTTCACAATGCGGTCTAGCTTGGCCTCCCAGTCGTCCATGCAGTTGGTTTCCCAGCTTGGCACCTGGTTGCCCTTGAGGTAGGCCGGTATCTCGTGGTTCACGATGCCGCTCAGGCGGCCCACATGTATGCCGTTTACGGTGCTGAGTTCCGGACTGCCCGAAAGAAAAATCA
>CAYYZT010000336.1:1457-4231 GCA_964476015.1 uncultured Chitinophaga sp. | reverse complement strand
GATGTGTACCTTAGGGTTTTCTAGGTTGATGGTGGATAGGAAGATGCGCTTTTGGAACGGTTGGAAACTGGTAACGCCCACGTTCAGGCTTTTGGCGTACAGCAGGGTGTCGCCCGCTTGGTCTTCCACCAGAAAATCTTCCAGCACCATGCTGGTAAAAAAGCGTAGCTCTATGTGGCCTACCGATACTTTGGCCTTTATCTTATTGCTGATAACCGTTGTTACCTTGCCGATGAGCCAGTTCTGCACCCGTGGCACCTGCACCAAATAATAGAGCCCGTTGGTGCCCAGCAAGAGCACCAATGCCACTATTACCAGTCTTCTAAGCCACCTGTTCAAGTTTGGTTATCGGTTGATTGGTTATCGGTTTATCGGTTCATCGGTCCACGGTCCACAGTCGACGGTCCACGGTCTTTTGTCTTTTGTCTTGTGTCTTGTGTCTTGTGTCTTGTGTCTTGTGTCCCCAATATTAAACGCTAAATTTACACTTTCTATGCAACACCAGCCGAAAACCGTTTACTTGCTTGCCATCGAATCGTCGTGCGACGATACTTCGGCTGCCGTGTTCCGTAACAACGAAAACTTGTCAAACCTAGTTGCCAACCAAGACGTACACCGCCAGTTTGGCGGCGTGGTGCCGGAGTTGGCCAGCCGCGCCCACTTGCAAAACATCATCCCCGTGGTGGATGCGGCCATGCAAAAGGCCGGTATATCGTTAGACCAACTGGGTGCCGTGGCGTTTACCCGCGGCCCCGGGTTAATCGGCTCCCTGCTGGTGGGGGCTACCTTCGCCAAAGGCTTGGCCTTGACGCTTAATGTGCCGCTGATTGAGGTGAACCACATGCAGGCACACGTGTTGGCACATTTTATAGAAGACCCAAAGCCGGCCTTCCCTTTCCTGTGCCTTACCGTAAGCGGCGGGCACACGCAGATAGTGCTGGTGCGCAGCCATTTGGATATGGAAGTTATCGGCCAAACCACCGACGATGCGGCGGGGGAGGCGTTCGATAAATCGGCCAAGATACTCGGCTTGCCCTATCCCGGTGGGCCGTTGATAGATAAATATGCCCAGCTCGGCAACCCGAATGCCTTTATGTTCGGCAAACCGAAAGTGGATGGGCTGGATTTCAGTTTCAGCGGGTTCAAGACTTCGGTGCTGTATGCCGTACAGAAGCAACAAAGGCATGACCCGGAGTTTGTTGCCAAGCACCTAAACGACCTTTGCTCCTCCATCCAGCGGCATATCATCGAGATGCTGATGGAGAAGCTGGAACTGGCCGCCAAACAGCAAGGCATCAAGGAAATAGCCATTGCCGGGGGCGTATCGGCCAACAGCGGCTTGCGCCACGCCATCGAAACCACGGGCAAACGCTTGGGCTGGAACACGTATATCCCCCGCTTTGAGTACTGTACGGACAATGCCGCCATGATAGGTATGGTGGGCTACTACAAATACCTCCGAGGAGAGTTCACCACGCAGGATGTGGGGCCGCTGGCGAGATATGGTATTTAGATGACAGATGGGAAATGATAGATGAAAGATAGTAGAGGAAAGATGATAGATGGTAGAGGAAAAAGGGGGAGGAGCTAGGCAGTGCCTTTCTCCAACTTCACCTCTTTCATTTCCCATTTCTTATTTCTCATCTCTCATCTAAAATGCAACCTCTCGACCCCAAATGCTGTTCCTTTATTCTGGGAGATAAAATAATCTTATTTTTACGCCCCTGATTAAGACAACACCGTGAAGCAGCGCATTTTATTACTGGTATTGGGTTTCCTATGTTTGGGGCAGGTTTCCTTGGCCCAAAACCGCATTGTGGGCGATGTGCTGGTAATGCTCAAGCATGGCCAACCCGTGGCCAGTACCCTAAAAACCCTGCAAGAGCGTTTCCCGCAGGCGCAGGTGCATTTGGGCGAGACCGTGGCCCCCTCGCTCAACATCTGGCTGCTGAAGGTAAACCCTGCTTACGAATACCAAGTGCTGGACTATCTCCATTCGCAACCGCAGGTGCAGGTGGCGCAGTTCAACCGCATTGCCGAAGAACGCATTACGCCCAGCGACAGCCTCTATCCCAGCCAATGGAACCTCGAAAATACCGGCCAAGGCAGCGGCACGCCCGGTGCCGACGTGAAGGCATCGCTGGCGTGGGATATTACCACGGGCGGGCTTACGGGAACGGGCGATACCATAGTAGTGGCCGTAATAGATAAGGGCACGGAGCTTTCGCACCCAGATTTGGTGTATTGGCAAAACCCCTACGAAATAGACGGCGACAGCATAGACAACGACGGCAACGGCTACATTGACGACATCAAAGGTTGGAACGTGGCCCGGCAGGACGATTCCATACCCAATGGCTCGCATGGCACCATGTGCGGGGGCATTATCGGCGGCAAATCCAACAACATCAGCGGCACGGCGGGCATCAACTGGGGCATACCGATTATGCCCGTGGTATGCACGCAATACAGCGAGAGCCAAGTGGTGGCGGCCTATGCCTATATACTGGAAACCCGCCGACTGTACAACCAAACGGGCGGTGCCAAGGGTGCCTTTGTAGTGGCTACCAACTCCTCGTTCGGTATCGATTTTGCCCAAGCTGTCAATTACCCCATCTGGTGCGCCATGTACGATTCGTTGGGCAAACAGGGCATTTTGAGTGCGGGGGCTACGGCCAACATCAATCTCGACGTGGAGGCCAGCGGCGATATACCATCCACCTGTACCAGCGACTTTTTGATGGTGGTAACCAATACCACCCGTACCGATTTCA
>CAYYZT010000336.1:0-1447 GCA_964476015.1 uncultured Chitinophaga sp. | reverse complement strand
ATTGCAAGAATCCCAGCTCGGGCTATGGCAACGTTTCCGTGGATTTGGGCGCACCGGGCACGGGTATTTGGAGCACTACTAGCGGTCATGCCTACTCCGCATCCACGGGCACTTCTTTTGCCACGCCGCACGTGGCCGGGGCGGTGGCCCTGCTGCTTTCCGCCGCCGATTCGGCGTTTATGGATGCCTACCGCCAATACCCCGACAGCATGGCAAGGGAGATAAAGCGCATCATATTGCAAACCGTGGACGTGCTGCCGGGGCTGGTAAATACCACTACCGGCGGCAGGCTGAATTTGTACAAAGCGTTGGTACGCTTCCAAAACGAGTTCTGTACCCAGTGCTTGGTTATCCATTCCACCGTACAACAGGTGGCCTGTTATGGCGATTCCACGGGCACTATTACCGTGGCCGTGGATAGCGGCCGCAGCCCGTTTATCTTTGCTTGGAGCACGGGCGACACCACCGCTACCGTGAATGGCTTGCAAGCGGGCAACTACATCGTTACCGTTACCGATTCGTTGGGCAATACCCGCCAAGCGTATTTCACCATTACCCAGCCCGCATTGCCGTTGCAAACGGGCTACATCGTACAGCGCTCTAAAGGCACCGATGGCAGCATCAAGGTGCAGGTGGAAGGCGGTACGCCACCGTACCAATACGCTTGGCAAAACAACGTGGGCACGGGCGACAGCGCAATTAACCTTGCGCCCGGCACGTACGGTATTACCATAACCGACCAAAACGGATGCTTTAAGGCCGATACCGTTACCGTGTACCAAGATACCGTGGATGGCATCGCATCCGTAGCCATCCAGAATTTTACCCTTTACCCCAACCCGGTGAACAACCTGTTGCACTTTGAGCTGGAAGCCAATGCCAACGGCGTGTTGGAGTTGGCTGTAGTAGATGTGCTGGGCCGCGAAGTGCGGTATCACTCACAGCTTATCCATTCGTCCAAAACCAGGGGCAACGTGGCCCTTGATGGATTGGCAAGCGGGGTATATCTGGTGCGGATACGCCTCAACGGCCAAGTGGGAGGCGTGTATAAGCTTTTAAAACAGTAATGTTTTTCCCCGTAGCGATAGGCAGTGCTCTTGAAAGTGGCCGGACGACTGTTTTGGAGTGGCGGCACTTCTCGAAACCCAATATTCCCTCAATCCGCCTTAGTCGTCAGACCACGGCCACGCCACGCTCGCTTATTTTAATTTTTTGTTTCTCATTTCTTATTTCATATTTCTCATTTGGCAAGCCTTGCAACGGCCACCCCGAGCTGTGCGACAAGCGGTACGACGAGGTGGTGTACCCCACTACCCACAATGCTTTCAATGCTGCCCGAAGCAAGCAACGGTGGACTTACCCGAACCAGAAATACGACATCCCACGCCAGTTGAAAGACGGGGTGAAGGCGTTTATGATAGACGTGCATTATTACAACGGCCCGAAG
>CAYYZT010000335.1:0-4236 GCA_964476015.1 uncultured Chitinophaga sp. | reverse complement strand
TTCTTCCCCGAACAGGTTGGGGAGCAGCCTGTAGTCCCGCGGCTCGTAGGCCGGGCCTTCCCCGATGCCCACACACGCCCTTACCCCCACGTACACGCTGTCCGTGTTCACGGCGCAGCCGGTGGCGGTGGTATCCGTGGCGGTGAGGTGGTACCACGTGCCTTGCGCTGGGCTGGCAACGGGCCGCGCAACATCGGTTGCGCTTAGGCCGGTGCCAGGCTGCCAAGAATAAATGACGTTTGGCACGGGCGGCGCGCCGATGGTTACGCCCGTGCCCGTGTTGCTGCACCAGAAGGTATCCATACCAGCCGAGGCTAGAAACACACCCTCGGGGCCCAGGTTGTAGTTTGGGAAATTGGGAAGGCCACCCGTTACCGTGGCATTTGGTCCTAGATAAAAGTAATTCCAAAATATTTTTGGAGTATCCGTATTGGCATATTTTATCACGGTAAGATGTTTTTGGTACCGCTCAATCAGCACTGTGTCAAACCAAATATATCGATAGGCGAACCAAAGTTGGTCATCAGGAGCTTGATTAATTTGTCCCAACAAGAAATGCGGGCCTGTGTCAATGAATATAGTATCTATCAGGGAAAGTGTATTCTCTAAGCGTTTCAAATGATAAATTGCGTTATTCTCTACCCCTTGTGATGTTATATATGCGGAATTAGACAATAATACTCCACTGTATAAACCTCCTCTAGCGTTTGGGATATGTAATGAATCCACAGTGGAAATCTGTCCCGAACATCTATTAAGCCTGTTAAGATATATAGTGTTTTGCCCCATTACAACATCCAGAAAGTAATCCGACTCCTTTTCAAAAGACATACTGGAACGATAACTATTTAGGCCCCTATGTGTATATGTTGTTGAGGTAACGATAACTGTATCTATCCCTTCAGCACTAACCAATACAGAGTAAAATATATTTGAACTACTATCAGCATGAGGGTTTTTCTGCTGATGGGCCAGAAGCCACCATCGATTTCCGTCGGCATGCTTTACCAATGCTAGAGACTCCTCAACTATGTTGCTGAGTATCTCCAAATTGTAATCAACGACTTTCCAACGGCCGATACTATCTTTTACCATAAGGCTATAGAGCAATTTATAACACTGGGCGTAACCACAGTTTTGCTGATATTTGCCCACGTGGAACAGATAAATGCTGTCCCCGCTGTACCCTACAGGTAAAAAAACGGCACCTCTGTTGGCCGAATAATCGACATTGATATTTGTCCCGTTTAAAACCACTTGGTTCGTTTTGTCCAAAATCTTTGCAGGTTGCCCTGCCATCCCCCCGTGGGTCAGATATAACTCCAGATTTCCGTTGCCGTCCGAAATAGAGGCATTGGGCTCTAGGTTGTCGCAGACAGCCTCGAATGCGGAGAGACTTGCCGGAGAAACGAAATTAATTCCGCATCCTTGGCCAAATACCCAATGCACATCGTGCTTCAACTGGCAGTAAGCCAACGTATAGTGCAATAGCAAACAAGAAATGACGAGACATATGCGCATGGGATAAAGATACCGTATATAGGACATACGTTGCATGTAACTTGGTTATCGGGCTACCATTACCAATCTATCCGTCCGCTTTACTTCCCCTTCTATGACAACCCTATAAATATACACACTGCTTTGCACAAGGGTTTTGGACAGGTCGATCCTGTTTTCCCCTTCACCGAGCACAAAGTCCCCGGCCAAGCGGCCATCGATGGAGTACACCTTCAACGCGCCTCTTTCCGTCGTTCCGAGGGTCACCTTCCCGATTCGTTCGTCCCCGAACAGGTTGGGGAGCAGCCTGTAGTCCCACTGCCCGTAGGCCGGGCCTTCCCCGATGCCCACACACGCCCTTACCCCCACGTACACGCTGTCCGTGTTCACGGCGCAGCCGGTGGCGGTGGTATCCGTGGCGGTGAGGTGGTACCACGTGCCTTGCGCTGGGCTGGCAACGGGCCGCGCAACATCGGTTGCGCTTAGGCCGGTGCCAGGCTGCCAAGAATAAATGACGTTTGGCACGGGCGGCGCGCCGATGGTTACGCCCGTGCCCGTGTTGCTGCACCAGAAGGTATCCATACCAGCCGAGGCTAGAAACACACCCTCGGGGCCCAGGTTGTAGTTTGGAAAGCTGGGAAGGCCTGCTGCTACCCGAGATTGGCTACCCATGTAAAATGAGCCATGTGCCACAGTCGCACTATCCGTGCCTGGAAATAAAATAGCACTGAGATGGTGTGAGAAGGTATCTGAATAAAGGCTATCAATACCAACATACATCATTGCAACTAATATCTTGTTATTGCAAGGTTCAAACTGTCCGATTTCAAGATCTGGGATATTATTTACCCAAAGAGTTTTTTTTGTGTCATTTGGATTAGGGTGGTCCAAGTTATACTCATGGATCGAACCGCTCCCAAGGGTTGAGCCACCTACATACAGCTTTCTTTCAAATATTGCCAGACCATAATTCTGTAAACCTGAATGGATGCTAAATTCATGTTCTAAATCACCATTGCATCTATTAATTTTGTAGAAAAAAATGCTATCGTTCATGGCTGCGCTCGCCAAATAGTCACCGTTTATCGAAACAGAAGTTTCTCCAATATAGCTTGATAAGCTACAATGGCCTCCTTTAATGTTTTGTATCAAAGGGCCTGAAATACCATTGTTTGATATTGTGAATTTCAAAATTTTATTACTGCAGGCCCCGGGTTGATTGAGCCGCTGCTCCCTGATTAATAGCCACCAATCAATCCCATTGGCATGCTTGACCAAGGCTAATGACTCCTCTACCACTTCGGTTGATAACAGAGTATTCTTGTTTAACACTTCCCATTTATGCTGATTGTTTTTTCCTATACTGGTGAAATATAAGCGATAACAACGAGCATGGCTACAACTTTGTGAATACGTAGCTATATGGAACAAAAATATAAGGTCTTTGTTGCCTGGTACAGGCAAAAATACCGCTCCATTTGTGGCAGAATTATTGAGTAAGATTCCTTGACCATTCAAAATTACAGTATTGTCATTACTCATTATCCAAGCGGTTGATTGTGCATCGTGCTGAGTTATGTAAAGTTGTAAAGTCCCATTACTATCTGATATGGAAGCGTTGGGTTCAAAATTATCGGCCAGTGTTTGGTATGTGATAGGGAAAATAGGTACATTAAAATCAATCCCACTACCTTTTCCGAACACCCAATTTGCATCGTATCCCAATTGCGCATAAGCTAGCTCGGGTATGGTAAAGAGCATAAATAATACAAGTTGCTGTCTCATAATATCTAAGATAAAAAAAGCGAGGCAAAAGATGCCTCGCTTTAACATATGGAATCAATCATTATTCCACCACTACCAGCTTGTCCGTGCGTACCAACCCGTGTCCGACGTATACCTTGTATATGTATACTCCGGATGACGACAGCGACTTGAGGTTGAGTACGTTAATACCCTGTTCAACCCTGTAACTCCCTACCATGGCACCTTGGATGTTATAGATTTCCACTTGGCCGGTCTCCTCCAGTTGCAAGGTAATGGTGGCGGTTTTATCCCCATGGAAAAGGTTTGGCTTAAGACGGTAGTCCCAGATTTCTTCCGTGCTTTCTTTAGCATGTACTTCGGATTCTCCCATCTTACTGCTTGAGGAGCCACAGCTGTCTTCCCACGCATAAGACCATAGCGACGTGTCGGTAGCCAACAGCAGGCCACGTGCCTCCCAAACGGCCGGGCCTCCATAAAAATAGCACTGTTCAGCAAGGGCGAAATAGAGGTCGTGCCGAGCCCACCAACGGTGCACGGGGGGTTATCTATCCACCGCCAGTTTCCCGTTCAGCACGGCCCCGTTGCCGGTTAGCCGGTACAGGTAGGTGCCGCCCGCAAGGTCCAGGCCAAGCGTCGTTTTGCCATGTGCCAAGGCCGAAGAGAAAACCTGCTGCCCCAAGAGGTTGAAGAGAGCGAGTGTGCCGCCGTGCCCGTCGGGCAGTTCGACGGTAAACAGCCCGTTCGTCGGGTTGGGATATACCTTCGCCCGCAACCCGGTAACCTCCCCAATGCCCGTACATACCCTCACCTCCACATACACGCTGTCGAGCCTCGTGTTGCAGGACGGGCCGGAATACGCCGTGTCCGTAATAGTCACGTAGTACCATCGGCTCTGGGGCGGCAGCACGAACTGTGTGCGTTTCGAAAGGCTGTCGATGCCGGGCGCGGGCTGCCATTGGTAGACAACAT
>CAYYZT010000334.1:3947-4253 GCA_964476015.1 uncultured Chitinophaga sp. | reverse complement strand
GGCCACGCCCTGTTTAGCCGCTACCCCGAGAAGGTAAAAGACCAGATTGTGGACTACATCGTGGAGCACGAAAAGCAGTTTATCGACGAGATTTACTTCCGCCAACGCACCGCATGAGGCTCTGGGCAACCATAACGCTGTGGTTTGTGGCCTTGGGGGTCTTCGCCCAAAAGGAGCTGCCCTCCGTTGATTCGCTGCCCGCCAACATGTATCATGATACGGCCCACGCCCCGTTCCTGTTCGGCGTTACCTCCGGCGACCCGCTTACCGACCGCGTGGTTATCTGGACCCGCATCAGCCCCAACC
>CAYYZT010000334.1:0-3937 GCA_964476015.1 uncultured Chitinophaga sp. | reverse complement strand
CCCCCAAGGCCACAAACCAAGACCGTGGCAACCTTCAGGTTACTTGGGAAATGGCGTTGGACAGCGCCTTCCGCAACATCATCAACAGCGGCGGCACCGAAGCCCACAAAGACCGCGACTGGACCGTAAAAGTAGACGTGGACGGCCTCAAACCCGGCACCCGCTACTACTACCGCTTCACCTCGCCCACGGGCAAGCACTCCGCCACGGGCCGCGCCAAAACGGCCCCCGCCCCCGGTGCCACGCATTTCCGCCTTGCCAGCATGAGCTGTAGCAGTATTTATTCGGGCTACTTTAACGCTTATAAACGGATTGGCGAACGCGACGACTTGGACCTTGTGGTACACCTCGGCGACTATATCTACGACTATGTGGACGGCAGCGAAAAAGTGCGCGTGCCTTCGCCCTACCCCAAGAACCCCAATGATTTGGCTACATTTCGAGAGCGGCACAAGTATTACCTCACTGACCCCGACCTGCGTTATGCCCGCCAGCAGCAAACCTGGATTGCCGTGTGGGACAACCACGACATCGAAATCAGCAAGCCCGAAATTGATAAACAGGCCAAGCAGGCGTTTTTCGAGTATCTGCCCATCCGCGAGGTGGATTTGGAGGAGCCGTACCGCATCTACCGCCAGTTCTCGTTCGGCGGGCTGTTCGAGCTGTTTATGCTCGATATGGATAGCTACGTAATCAAAGAGGGGCCAGGCCGCACGTTTATGGGCCAGCGGCAGTTGCAGTGGCTCAAGAAGGAGGTAACGGCCAGCACCGCGCAATGGAAAGTCATCGGCAGCCAGAAGATGATAGGCGGCTGGTATAGCAAGGGTATCCCGAAATGGCTGGGGCTACCCGGCGACGGCACGTTCTTCGACCCCAGCAGCTTCGACGGCTACCACGAAGAGCGTGATGCGCTGTTGCAATTCTTTGCCGACAGTGCCATAAACAACCTTGTGGTCATCAGTGGCGACATGCACATGACCTTCGCCATGAACCTCTCCCCCGCCCCGCGCGACAAAAAGCAATATAAACGCCGCACGGGCAAAGGCTCCGTGGGCGTAGAGATACTCACCGGCAGCATCAGCCGCGGCAACTTCGACGAGGCCGGGGTGCCCATTCCCGCCATCGAGGTCATCCGCAACGTAAGTGCCCGCACCAACCCGCACCACGTCTTCACCGACTTCATCCAACACGGCTACGGCATCCTCGACATCACCCCCGAGCGCATCGTAGCCGAAATGTGGTACAGCCCCATCCTCTACCCCACCGCAACCGAAAAATTCGGCGTGGGCCTGCGAGTTAGGGATGGACAGAACAAATGGGATTGGCGGCTGCTGGCCGAGCCTAAGGAGTAACGGCGAGGCAAAGCCACGTAACTTCAGTGCTGCGGAAGTAGAACTTCCGCAGAGTATGGATTAAAAAATTTTGTCATCCTGTAAGGAACCCCTAGCAACAATGTGCTGAGATTCACACAATGCGATACAGGCCGCAATGAGAAACCCATCAATAATCAAAGCAGCGCAACGGTGCTAGGAGGTCTTTACAAGATGACAGCGTATAGATTAGCGGAAGCCAGCCTGTCATGGTGAGCGGAGTCGAACTATGCGCGGGACGACCTGTTGAGACGAGTGCGAAAACACCAACCATGACAGAAAATTATTATATAGGACAACCTTGCCACTTATTCTCTCAGAGGGTCTGTGCCAGCTATAAGGCATGGTTCAGTACACCCTAAATGAGGATGCCCAAGGAGAGCATAGGGCTACCTAATATATACTCGATGTACACTCCACGGTAATCCTTGTGAAGATTGAATGCGTATTAAATACAATCCTGCAGTTAAGTCAGAGGTATTTATGATGGGGTTGGTTACTTTTTCTTGCCGACTCATAACTTGCCCCAACAAGTTATAAATCTCCACATTTACTAGCTCCTGCTGCTTATTCACCACATAAATATTATCACCCCTTACAACAGCACTGGGGTAAACACCAAAATCGACAAAACGCTCTCCCTGCCCCGCCACACCTGTACCGATTGAATCCAAGAATAAGTGTGTATTGATAATACTGTCGCAAGCGAATATGGTGGCCATGGTATCCACATAGATGCCAGCAGCAGTTACACTATTGCCGCCTGGCAATATATAGGTCTCATTTAACCCTATTGTATCAAAAACCGTGATTCGATAACTCGAATTGATGTTTATTTCATAGTGAACAACAGAATCGCATTGGTTGACTGTTGATAAGGTATCAAACACATCAGCATCCGAAAACAACCATACGCCATCAAAAAACAGGCTATCACAACCCTCTAACGGCACCTGAGTATATGTTGAGTTATTGATAGTAAGATTGGTATGCATAATACTATCCCAGCCTAATGAACCGGTAGTGATATAGTCAAATGTATCAGTGGTTGTGTAGATGCTGCCATTGCTTGCTGTAAATGAATCACAGGCCACAATGTTCAACTCAGTATAAGTAATGTAATTACAGGGCGTAGTTGCGCCAAATACCCAATCCGTATTGTTGTAAGCATCATCGCTTCCGATACCGGCATAGCACAAACCCTTTGCTTTAATGCCAATTAGATATAAATACTGGCCGCAAAACACACCCCTCACCTTGTTAATCGTTGCTTGGTTGGCAGAGTTAGAGGTAACAATTTCAATAGGGAACCCGGGTTGCCCATAAGCATTCAAATTGCCCTCTATTGTTTGTGTTCTGTTCTGTTCCAAAGTATAGGATCGAGCGGGGAATAAGGTCAAATCCCCAAAAACGTTATTACCGCTTATTGTTGAGTTCCCCCTCAATTCAGCATACTTAAAATAACTCCCCCCTCTAGTAATTGTTGACAGGTCGGCAATTATCAAGGTGTCAAAGGTCATGTTTGTACCTTTAACATCCAATCTATAATTAAACACTGCTTTCTTGATTTTGCAGCCTCTGCCGTCCAGATAGCACCTACCCTGAGACAGGGGTGAATAGATTTCGTTAAAACTCTGGTCGGCAGCAAAAACACCATCCGACACACCTAGGTTTGCTCTAACATATATTT
This sequence comes from uncultured Chitinophaga sp., assembly GCA_964476015.1. Taxonomy (GTDB): domain Bacteria; phylum Bacteroidota; class Bacteroidia; order Chitinophagales; family CAIOSU01; genus CAIOSU01. The sequence continues at coordinate 877 of CAYYZT010000334.1, read as the reverse complement.
TGCAACTATCTGCCAAAACAGTTGCGCCACGGTTTTTATAATCTACAATTACATTACTCGTTAAACAACTGCTGGTCCCAAAGTCCATAGTGCGGGGCAAAGTACTGTTGCCAGCCACCATATTCACAGCACCTTGGAAAAAATTTCCATTAGAGCGAAACGTGCCCGCATTTATGTATATTTCAAAAAAATCATAAGAACTGATTGCTTTTAGGGAGTCCTGCAATATCCATTCACCGCCAATCCCCTCAAAGAAGAAGTCACAGTTTCTGCCATTGCCAGCCATTTTAATAATATTTCCTTGGCTAGTACTATTAAAATGGCAATCTCCTCTGAATGCGAAGTACACCCTCGAGTCTAATATCAATGAGCCATATATCTTTAAGACCTTTACGGATGTTCCTGCAAATGTTGGATAGTTAGCAACTCCAGTCCAATCAAAATTCTTACAGAATGCTATGGTAGGATCAACGGTAACCGTTTGATTGGGTAGAGTAAAAGAGTTTGCATCAAAATGAACATCATCAATAGAGGTAGGTACCGAGGTATGGAAAGTATTGCCACCAGATGTAGTAGCCCAATGGTTTGCAAAATCAGACCAATTTCCTGAGTTACCAACCCAATAATAATCTGCGCACCATGCAAACTGTGTTGCTAGAATGGCTGCCAAAATAAGAATTACTCGCATTTGCCTTTTTTTCAAAGATAACTAGAAAAATAACACTTTGAAGCTTTAGAGCATTAACGTCCTCGCTTAAAAGGGGAGCAAACCGCCGCCCTCGCGCGGAGGTTCTTCTTCCGTGTGTAGGAACTTGTTCCCACATATAAGCAGCATGCCGTTGGAACTAAGTTCCACGGTCACGAAAGTAACTTTCGC
>CAYYZT010000333.1:2624-4255 GCA_964476015.1 uncultured Chitinophaga sp. | reverse complement strand
GGCGACAACGGCAACTCACAAGCACAGCTTTCCATGGGCGACGGCAGCTCTGCCACCATCGGCGGTGGTATGGTGTTTAACGGTTTTGGCCGGGTATGGAGCAGCAGCACTGCCAACATCCATACCATCACCTTCAATGGCAACGGTAGCCGCGACATTCGGTTCACGGGCATGCGCTATCGCAACTTGGTGTTCAACACCGGTGGCGATATTAACGTGCAGAACAACCTTACCGCTACCACCGTGTATGGCAATATAGATGTAGTGAGCGGTACTTTTAAGAACAACGGCTATACCATTACAGGCAACTCGGGCCGTACCTTTACGGTGCGCAACGGGGCCAGCTTGCAGCTTGCCACCACCACCGGCTTGCCGGCCACTTTCAATATGGTATTGGAAAACGGTAGCACCGTGCGCTATGCGGGCGCCAACCAAACCATAAGCGTGCCCAACAATAGCCAAAACTACTCCAACTTGGTGGTTTCGGGCACAGGCACCAAAAGCTTGGGCGGTAACCTTACCATTACGGGCAACCTCAACATCAATGCCTCCACCTTGGATGTAACGGCCAGCAATTACAGCATTACCCTTGGCGGCAACTATAACAACGCCGCTACTTTCACGGCCCGTTCTGGCAGCATAACTTTCAACGGTGCTAATGCACAGTCCATTTCATCGGGCAGTAGCAGCTTTTACAATGTAACCTTTAACAACGGCAGCCTTGGCGGCATTACCCTTACCGAAGACATGACCGTGACCAATACCGCTACCTTTACCGATGGCGTGGTAAGCACTAGCGTGAACCGTTTGGTAATAGAGAACTCCTCTGCTGCTGCTATAAGCGGCTACAGCAGCGCTTCGTTTGTAAACGGCCGCCTGCGCCGCTACATTGCCAGCAATACCAGCACCTATGCTTTCCCTGTGGGCAACAGTGTGGCTGCCAATGGCTACCGCTTGGCCGAACTCATCAACAACAACCTGAGCGGGTTGAGCTACATCGATGCCCGTTTTGGTGCGCTTACCAACCACAATGATGCTGACTTGTCTACCAGCGATAGCTATATGACTTACCTTTCGGTAGCCCCCGGCGGTGTTTGGCATATTACCCCAAACAACCAGCCTTCTTCCGGCAGCTACGATGTGCGCTTGTATTTGGCCAATATGGGCAGCTTTACCGACAACCAGTTTGGCGTGCTGAAACGCAACGACGGCTCTACTTCCGCATCTGATTGGAGCGCACCGGGCAATATGAATGCCGATAACGGCGACGGGCGTTTGGCTTCGGGTAGCTATGCGTCTCGCATGGGCTTGAGCAGCTTTTCCGAGTTTGCCATCGGCCGTGCCAGCACCAGCGGTAACCCGCTTCCTATCGAGTTGATGTCTTTTTCTGCCCAGCCTACCGCCAATGGCCAAGTGGAGCTGAAGTGGACTACCGCCATCGAAATCAACAACGAGTTTTTTACCATTGAGCGCAGCGCCGACGGCATTAATTTTGCCGAGGTAGCACACATAGAAGGTGCCGGCAACAGCGTAAGCGTTAAAAACTATTCCACCATAGATGCGGCCCCGGCCAACGGCATCAACTACTACCGCTTGAAGCAAACTGACTTTGACGGTGCGTTTGAATACTC
>CAYYZT010000333.1:0-2614 GCA_964476015.1 uncultured Chitinophaga sp. | reverse complement strand
TCCAATCTTGTAAAAGTAACCATCGGCAAAACCGCCGAGTCTACCGCAGCAATTACGGTTTACCCCAACCCTGCCGCCATCGGCCAGCAAATACAGGTGAGCATTAAAAACACCGAGCTGGATCACATGATCGAAGTGTATGAAATAGGCAGTGGCAAACTGGTTTACCAAACGGTGAACAACGGCGAAATAAGCCAGTTGGATGTGCCCCAGGGCCTAGCGGCGGGTGCCTACTTGGTGCGTATAGCCAATGGGGAGGAAGTGCAAAACCATAAACTTTTGGTTCGATAAGCAAACTATACTTTAAGCAGCAGGGCCGCTTCGTTTTTGCGAGGCGGCCCTTTGTTTTAGCCAAGAAGTGAGAGTTGGCTTAAGGGGTAATAATCGTTATCTTTGGTATATGCGTTCGGAAAAACATCGTCCCCATTATACAGTTGACGACTACCTGCAATGGGAAGGCGATTGGGAATTGATAGATGGGCTTGCCTACGCAATGGCACCCTCGCCCAGTTTGAATCATCAAAATGTTGCTGGGGAAGTATATGCAACCCTCAGGCAAGGACTAAAAAACATTAGCGATTGTGGCAACTGCAAAGCGTTGTATGAGCTTGATTGGCATATAGATAAGCATACCGTGCTGAGGCCGGATATAGTGGTGGTTTGTAACGAAACGGAGAAATTCATCTCCAAGGTACCGGCAATGGTGGTGGAAGTGCTTTCAGCCAAAACCGCCATCCACGACCGTAACCTGAAGTTTGAAATTTACGAGGAAAACAAAGTGCCTTATTATATTATAGTTGAACCGGAAAGTAAACAGTTCAGCACCTTTGTACTTACCGAAGGCCAATACAAGGAGCGAAACGATGTTACAGTGTTCAATATTGCTGGCGATAATTGCGTATTGGAAATGGACCTAGCGCAATTGCTTTCAACACTATAGGTTTTACGAGGCCAAAAATTCTTGTACCGCTTCCAGAAACTCCTTGGGTGCTTCGGCATGTAGCCAGTGGCCGGCGTTGGCCAAAGTAACCACTTCCAATTTAGGAAAGTGCTGCTTGAGCAGCTCCAAATCCTCCTCTTGCACGTATTTCGATTTGCCGCCCCTGATTACCAAAGTAGGGAAGGGGTAAGAATCTTGCAGCTCGATGCCTTTGATTACTTCCGGAAAATCACGCTCCAATACGTCCACGTTCATCTTCCATTCGTAGCTGCCATCCGCGTTGCGTTCCAAGCTTTTCATCAGGAACTGCAACATGCTAGGCTCGTCAATTTTTTCGCCCAGCATTTGCTCCGCATCGCTACGGTTTTCTACTTGGTCGAGCTTCACGTGGCGTATCGCGGCAAAAATGCTGTCGTAGTTCCAGTGGTATTCTCGGGGGGAGATATCGGCCATTATCAGCTTCTCCACCATCTGTGGGTAGTGGTTGGCAAATTCCAGCACCGTTTTGCCACCCATGGAGTGGCCCAGCAGCATGGCCTTATCAATGCCCTGCTCATCCATAAACCCCTTTAGGTCCTCGGCCATCAAGGCATAGCTGTGCTCGTCGAAATGCGGGCTGCGGCCGTGGTTTCGTTGGTCAACGATATATACCTTGTAGGTTTCGCTAAGCGAGCGGGCGTGGCTTTGCCAATTGTCCAACGAGCCCAGCAGCCCGTGCAGTATAATCAGCGGTGAGCCTGTGCCCGATACTTTATAGTTGAGTGCCATAGTTATTTCTGTTGGGGGGTGGGCGTGGTTTCCATTTGTTGGTCGTGTTGCAGCTTGATGATTTTGGCCCGTGTGTTTTCAATAAAAGTCGCGCCCATTTCCATAGCGTTGGGGCTTACCGTGCGAAAACGGCTCTTCATGGCCGTTTCAATCTCGTCCAACGCGGTAAAGGGGCTTACCGGGTCTTTCATCATCGATTCGTAGGCCACGTTCAGGCACCACACGTCCCAAGCTTGGTCGGGGTCAAGTAGCGGGTTTTCTTTGGTGAACTGGGCAATGAACATCAGCGGTCGGTCTCTCACAAATTTGAAGGCGTAGAGGCTCACAATGTCCCTAAAATTCATGGGCTGGCTAATGAGCTTGGTAGTGGCGGCAAAGTAAAACCGCAGGCGCATGGAGTCTTGTATAAACAGGCTATCCAGCATATCCAGCGTGTGGATGGTTTCCGCTGGTTTTTTGCCTTGGTAATATTCCTTGGCAATGGGCAATATCAGCGGATCGTCCAAATACACTTGGGCCGCTTCGGTTTGGGAGAGCACCTTGCCGTTTTCGCGCTGGCAGCCTGCCAAAGCGGCAAGCGCCAATAGGGCCACAACTACATATCTCATACTAGTTTCCTTAACTTTACGGGGTTAAAATTAACACCTATGGCAGCCAAAAAGAAATTCGGAGGGGGCGGCGTGGTCTTTTCTACCGACCCAGACTTTAAGATAGAGCACGAAAACGAAGAGGAGGCTGCAACCCTGGCACCCAAAGACCAACTTTTGTACGTATCGCTCGACCGCAAACAACGGGGCGGCAAAACCGTAACGCTGGTGGAAGGTTTCATAGGTCCCGGCAGCGATTTGCTGGAGCTGGGCAAGCTGCTAAAGAACAAGTGCGGCGTGGGCGGCAACGTAAAAGAGG
>CAYYZT010000332.1:0-4286 GCA_964476015.1 uncultured Chitinophaga sp. | reverse complement strand
CCCACTATTAAAATGGAAGCCCCAGTTTTATCGGCAAAATGGAGGTATTTGGGGTTGGCGATAAAGCTCAAATCGCCCGCTTGGGCCTCTTCTATTTTGGCGAGGTTGCGCACAGCCATATTCGGGTCGCCGTCCACGGTGCCTTGCAGCCATCCGGCCAGTTCCTGTGCGGTAATTTGCATGGCTGTAAAGGTAAGTGTTTAGACACAAGATTTGAGACACAAGACACAAGACTTGCTGCAAAAAACGTGAAATATGAAATGAGGGATTTGCAAGGAAGAAACAGTTTTTTCAAATTGGCAAAATATCAAGTCTTCAGCAACGCCAAAAACATCTCTAGCCCATATTCCGCCCCGTCTACCTGTACCCAACCGCCGATGCACGCTTGGGTGGTGCCTTGGGCAAACAACAGGGCTATCTGTGTTTGGAGCAGATTCTCCTCATACTGTTCCAAAACCAAAAAACTATTCTCGCCCTGAAAACCGTTGCGGATGGCTATTTCGCCGCACATAATGCTGGGCAGGGTGTAAACGAACATGGCTGGGCTGGGATAGTACGCCTCGGCGTTTTTTATGGTATCGTGGTAGCGGCGGTCGGTATCCAACGAGGTGGCGGAATTGCTCAATACCAAGGCTATCTGTTCTTTAGGGTAAAGTTCTAGCAAATGAGCATCTTTCAGCAATACCTCCGAACCGATAAACGCCAATTGGCACAACGTATCCATCTTAAAAAACTTGGGATATTCGATGCCGAGTTGTTGGTACCAATCTTTTAATATCTCTCTTAACCCTTCTTTGGAAGAGGATAAAATAGCTTCCCCGTCCACTAGTACACTCCCTTGGCGTATGCCAACCCTTTGTTGTATGGATAAAGGCTGCATCATGGCCCTTGCAAGATAAGTGCCGCGTTGCAACCTCCGAAGCCGGAGGCAGTTTTGAGGCAGGAAGTGAGTGAATAAGGCAGAGTAGTATTGATGATATTAATTGGCTTGCTTACGCCATGGTTCTCGTAGCCCAGTGTTTTAATCAGTGCCTGTTCTTGCAAAGCCTTTGCGCCTACAATGGTTTCAACCAACCCTGCACCGCCCAGCGTATGGCCGAAATAGCCTTTCAGGCTATTGGCGGGCACTTGGCCCAGCCCCAAATCATCGAGAGCAATGGCTTCCATCTCGTCGTTGTAGGGCGTGGCGGTGCCGTGCGCGGATATCATATCTATGCCTTGGGCCGTAAGCCCACTTTCTTTAAGGGCCGCTTGTATGGCCACTTTTAGCCCGCTACCGTCGCGCGAGGGGCCGGAAATATGGTTGGCATCGTTGCTGGTGGACCCGCCCAAAATTTGGATGGCCCCGCTGATGGGTTGGGCCGACAGGATTACCGTACCGAACGCTTCGCCCAAATTCAAACCCTTGCGGTCTCGGTCGAATGGCCTACAAAGTTCGTCGCTCAAGGCTTTAAAAGACTGGAAACCGGATGCCGTAAAATCATTGATGATGTCGCCACCACAGGCAATTACATGGTCGTACTGCCCTGCCCGCAGCATCCGGGCACCTGTAATAATGGCCACAACCCCCGAAATACAGGCATTGGAAACCACCAACGGCGTATTCGGGTTGCCCAAATAGCTCGCCACTGCTTTCGCCATTTCGGCCAGATAAATACGCTTCGGGTTGATATTAGGATAAAGGCCCTCGTGCAGCATATCAATATTGCCCTTGGTAGTGGAAATTATTATCGCCGTTCTAGGCGAGGTAATATCAATATCGGTATGGCGCAAGGCTTCTTGGATGGAAGCAATGAGCAGTCTTTCGAAGCGGGTAAAGGGTTGGTCGAACTGCGGTATGGCATTATCAGGGATGATGGAAGCACATACATCAATGGGCCGTGCGCCTTGGATGGTTGTTTGCCTTAACCCTGTTTTGCCCGATATTATTTGGCTAAAGTTGGCCCCCGTGGTACTGCCCAGCGGACTGATGATATTGGTGGCGGATATGTAGATGGGGGAGGGCATGGACAATGCAAAGTTAATCTATTGACCGCTCCCAAGAATCACGTAGTTCCTTTAATTGCCTATCAACCTCTTCTATAGGTTGTTTAGTCATGGAACCCTTAAGCTTAGACCAATCAACTTCTGCTACATTGCGCATTTTAATCAAATTCATCGACTCCAATTCCCTCAACAACTTGAGAGCTTTATTGTTGATGATTTCAATAGTAATAGTGCGTTTCATACAGAATTTTGAATTTTTCTATCTTAACCATCTTTCCTTCCACCCCCTAAAAAACTCGGGCATGGTGATGCAAAGCTCGCCGTCGGTATCCACAAATACTTGGATGGTTTCGCCCGTGGCGGCCAGTTTGCCCGTTGCTTGGTTGTAAATGCGGTATTGGAACACCATTTTGGCAGCCGGATTGTCCACAAACTTGGTTTCGATAATGGCCGTGTCGCCATATACCAATGGTGATTTGTGCTCTACCACGGTTTTTACCAACGGCACCACAAAGCCTTTATCATATACTTGCAGGTACTCCAAATCATATTGCTTGCCGAAGGCTTCGCGGCCCAGCTCAAAGTAGAGCAGGTAATTGCCGTGCCACACCACACGCAGCGAATCAACCTCGCTGAAGCGCACGGCTACTTCCGTTGTGTTGGTAAGGGTCTTTGGTTCCAAGGGGCTTGCCGAAACTTTGGCTGCAATAATAGTTTAAAAATGTCGGATTCCCTCGTCTCGTCCTCGCTTCCAGCGAGGATGATATAACTGCGAGCTTTCAGCTCGCCACGTAACATGTATAGAGCCGAAGGCTCAACGTTACTTCATCCTCGCTGGAAGCGAGGACGAGCTATTCGCCTTGCAGAAATATTTTCATCTCGCACTCGGCCATAACCTGCCCGTTGCAGGTGCTTTTACCGCCTATCACCGTGGCTCCCAACACTTGGTGCAGGATGGTGATGGTGGTTTCCAGCGTATCGCCTGTTTGCGGCAAAGCATATATTTTCAGGTCTTTCAGGGCACCGATAAAGCCGAGTTGTACGGGTTGGGCCATATCACGGTTATAGCCCGCATGGAAAGCCGCCGTTTGGGCAATATTCTCCACCAAGCCCGCTTCCGTCAACCGACCTTCATAAACCAAGATGTTGCTTTCCTGTACCAATAAGTTGGTGGTAGTGGCATCGGGCGTGCTGGCCACCAGGGCATCGATCATCACCATAGGCGGGCGTTGGGGTATATAGTCCAATACGTTTACGGTGCTCATTTATTGGTTATCAGTTATCGGTTATTGGTTTGATGTCTTATGTCTTGTGTCTTGTGTCTTGTGTCTCCAAGTTGAGGTTTGGCAAGTCCTTTTGCCAAAAATCGTAATAATTGAACCATTGGTAGGGATACTGCCGCACTTTCTTTTCCAACTGCTGGGCATACGATTGTACAAACTCCCTCAAACTGCTCTCAAATGTAAACGGCTCGGTAGCGAAGCAGTGATAATGGGTATCCGTTTCCTTCATGGCATATACATAGGTGGCGGGCACTTTCAGCCGCTTGGCTATGGAAAATGGCCCTGCGGGGAAATAGGCCGTATCGCCCATAAAATCCACGCCCATTACCTTGGCCCCGTCCAGAAACCGGTCGCCATGGATGCAAATAAACTCCTTGTTGATAAGCGCATTGCTGATTTGGAAGATGTGCGACATATCCTCCTTCACCGGGATAATGTTATAGAGCCGCTCGCCGGTAACGGTAGAGAGATAATCCTTGATGCGGTCGTACTCGGCATCCATCATCACCACATTTACCTTTACGTTGATGTCGCCCAATAGCTGGCTGGCTATCTCCCAATTGCCGATGTGAGCACTGATGAGCACGCCGCCACGCCCGTCGGCGGCCATTTTTTCCAAGTGGTGCTTGCCATCGAAGTGGAAGGTGAACAGGTTGCTCTTGCCGGAGAGCAATGCCACTTTATCCAACAATACTTTGCCGAAGGTGTAATGGTTTCTGTAAACCGACCACCACGCCTTGAGCTTGGAATAACCCAACCGATGGCGGAAAAAACGGTAGCTGTGCTTGGACTCCTTGGAAGCGGCGAATAGGAAATAAAACGCCACGAACCGCAGCACGAAATAGGCAAACCGCCGCCCGAAAGTATTGATAACAAAGACGAAAAACTTATACCCTGCCACGCCGCCCCGGGATTTTCCCTTCCAAGTGGCCATGGTGTTATTGGGGGTTTTGTACGCGGCCGATAATGTAGTCGTAAAAATTCTGGAAGGTAACGATGCCCGTAAAATCCTCAGCC
>CAYYZT010000331.1:0-4287 GCA_964476015.1 uncultured Chitinophaga sp. | reverse complement strand
CGATACGGGTCGACATTTTCTTCGACCTGACCTTGCCTCCTTTGCCTCCCCCCCCACCGGTATTTATTTCAGCCATTGTTTTTAGTCGTTTATACTACATTAACAAAAATGGGTAACAGCCTATTTGTAGGGGTTGGCTTCCAAATCGGTCACAAAGTTGAAGTTGTTCACGTTTTTGTCCTGTATAATGTCAAAAACGCGTTTCACCACGGGGTATTCCGTTTGGCGGTCGCCTTTGATGGCAATCTTCAAATCGTGGTTCAACTCGTTGCCTGCTTGCCTAGCCGCCAAAATCCAATCGCCCAGTTCGTTGTTGGTGGAGTCGATAGGAATGCCCGCCAACTCCACGTTGGAACGCTCGCTGGCCGAAAGGGCCAAGTAAGGCTTCAATTGGTTGATAGGAAAGCTTACGTTGGAAAGCAGGGAAAACTGGGCTTTCTCCTGATCGGTAAAGGTGAGGTTCTTTTTGGTAGCTACGCGCTCCAGCATTTTCACCCTTACGTCTTGGCCGTCAACGCCCATAAACACCCTTCCGTCTTTGTCCACCATAATCTGGAGGATATCGGTTTCGGGCACCTTGATTTCGGAGATAGAGGATGGGGTATCCACCACTACCGCCTCGTCGGGCTTGAATTTCGTGGTGAGGATGAAGAACGTGAGCAACAGGAACGCCACGTCGCACATGGCGGTCATATCTACTGACGTACTTTTCCTCGGTATCTTAGCCTTAGCCATAATAATCCTGTTTTAACAAAATTGACCTACAAAATTACTTCTGGGTAGCAGAGTACGTGCGCACGATGCTGAAACCAGCCTCGTCGATGCTGTAGGTAATCTTGTCGATTTTGGTAGTAAAGTAGTTGTAAAAAAGGATAGCCAACGCTGATGCGAAGATACCCAAGGCGGTGTTGATAAGAGCCTCGGAGATACCGTTTGCCAAACCTACAGAGTCAGGCGCACCGGCTTGTGCAAGGGCCGCGAAGGCCTTGATCATACCTACTACCGTACCCAATAGGCCCACAAGCGTGGCTACCGAAGCGATGGTGGCGATAACTACCAAGTTGTTTTCCAAGCCAGGAAGCTCCAGTTCGGTGGCTTCTTCCAAGTCTTTTTGGATGGCCAATACTTTTTGTTCCCTTTCGATAGTGGTATCGTTTTGTACGGCTTTGTATTTGTACAAACCGGCTTTAACCACGTTGCCCAAAGAACCTTGTTGCTTGTCGCACTCGCTGATGGCCTCATCGATGTTGTTAGACAACAACAAAGAGCGGATTTTGGCCAAGAAAGCATCGGCATTGCCTTTGCCGCTAGCAGCAGCGATGGTGATGAAACGCTCAATGGCGAAGATGATTACGATTACTCCCAAAGACATCAGGACTGGTACGATAACTCCGCCTTTAAAAATAATGCCAAGGTAGTTGCCCGGCAGCGGGTGGTTGTTGGGGTCGTTGCCCTCAAAGTTGGTAGGGGCACCAAATATGGTGTAAAACACTACGTAGCTGATGGCAATCGTCAACGGAATCACAATCAATGCAAACCAAGACTGGATTGGGCTTTTCTTTTTCTGAGGCAAAAGTTGTTCTTTCATAAACTACTGCTTTGGACTGTTGTATTGATTTGGGTTAAGTAATTTGATTTTTAACAGGGGTTAAAAGTAAAACAATTTTGTAAATAGGAAACACAAATTGGTAACAGATTTAGGATAGGCTGCCAAAGGTAGGCAAAAATATTTTTTACCAAAGAAATGCCCTTGTTAAATCGACTATTTCCTTGAAAAGCGGTATCAAAAACCTTGTGTTGCCAACAAAACAGCATACTGGCGCACCTTAAACGGCGGGGTGATTTGGATTATTATGTGGAAGTGGGGAAAGAGTAAAATATACTTTCCATAATTTAACGTTCGCTTTACATAATGCTTAAGGTTGCAGTTTGTAAAGCGCATCCTCTATACGGATTTTGTGCTGGAACATGTCTGCCCACAAATCGCCTTTCTGCTCCAGCCGCTCGAAAATATTGGAGAGGTTGAACTGCGACGGGGCTTTGATGCTATCCAGCTCGCCCCACTCTATGGGCGTGGCTATGGGGGCACCCGGCTTGGGGCGCATGCTGTACACGCTGCTCATGGTTTTGCCCTTGGCGTTTTGTAGAAAATCGACATACACTTGGTTTTTTCGCTTGTCGGGCATGCGCTCCAGGCTCACCAAATCGGGCAACTGGCTACGCACTTGTATGCCGATAAGCTTGGCAAAGCCTTGGGTTTGCTCGTAGGTATATTCCTGTTCGATAGGGATATATACATGCAGGCCGCGCCCGCCGCTGGTTTTTAGGTAGGCGGGCAGCTCCATTTTGTCCAACAACTTTTTCAGGGCTTTGGCCACCTTGGCAATGTCGGGGAAGGCCACGTCCACCGGGTCGAGATCGAACACGATATAATCCGGGTTTTCCAAACTACCGATGCGGCTGCTCCAAGGGTTTAGTTCTATACAGCCCCAGTTGGCCATAAAAAGCAGGGTGGCCTTGTCGTTGCAAATCATATAGGTTATCTCCTCCCCTTTCGAGCCTGACATGATTCGCTCGGTCTGTATCCAATCGGGCACCTTGCCTTCCACGTTCTTCATAAAGAAACCCTCGTCAACAATGCCGTTCGGGTTTCGGCGAAGCGATTGGGGGCGGTCTTTGAGGTAGGGTAACAAGTAATCGGAAACACGGTCGTAATAGTCGATTACATGCTGTTTGGTGTAGCCGGATTCAGGGAAATAGATTTTCTTCTTGTTGGTAAACTGCAACCTATCGTCGTTTTGCTCGGTTTCGAGCACCCGCCTTAAAACGGGTTCTTCCTTCTCCACTTTCTTGGCGGCTTTGTCTTGCCGCAAACCAAGAAAAACGGGGTGGCGCAGCCGCCGGTCCTCCGTCCAGCCGGTAAACTTGAGTTCGGCCACCAGTTCGGGCTTTACAAAGTGGGCCTGGCGTTCTTCGGGTATCTTTTTGTCGTAGGGCGAGGTTTTGCGCTCTAGTTTCTTCAGTTTCGCAAACACCATTTTCAGGCTGGCATCGTTAAAGCCCGTACCTACCTTGCCGGCATAGTGCAGTTTACCGTTCTCGAAAACGCCCAACAGCAACGCCCCGAAATACTTGCGGCTGTTGCGCGGGGCGGTATAGCCGGCCACTACAAACTCCTGCCGTTTAAGGTCGCCCTTTATCTTCAGCCAATCCTCGGTACGCTTGCCTTCGTAATAAAGCGAGCCTGCACGTTTGGCTATAATGCCTTCCAACCCGGCATTGGTAGCCACTTCAAAAAACTGTTGACCCTCTCCTACTATATGCTCGCAGTAGCGCACACCAGGCAAACCTTTCGGCATTATTTGTTCCAACAGTTCCTTTCGCCCCAACAAGGGCACTTCCCGCAAATCATACCCTTCGAAGTATAGCAGGTCGAACACCATATATACCAAAGCACCCGTGGGGTTTTCGTCATACAGTTGCAGGGCATGGAAATCGGGCTGGCCCTTTTTATCGAGCACCACTACCTCGCCGTCCAATATCATTTCATATGGTATCTGTTCCAGCCCCTTTACCACTGGCGCATATAAGGTATTAAAGCTTTTGCCCCGGCGCGACCACATTTCTACTTTTCCTTTTTGCAGATGGGCCAAAGAGCGGTAGCCGTCGTATTTTATCTCGAAAAGCCATTTATGGTCATCGAAGGCCTCATCGGTAAGCGTTGCCAGCATGGGCGATAGTTTGGTTGGCATGGCTGTTTTGGCAGCCCCATTCAGTTTTGATACCCGCTTTACGATGTCTTTCAAATCTACCACGGCGGCTTTCTCTGGGTCAACTTCTTTTTTAGTGGTGGCCTTCCCGTTTTTCCATTCGGTATCGCCGTTTTCTATTTGCTCAAGGGTTCGGTTGGTAAGCACGGATACGTCGGGGTTCTTTACTTCTTGCCCCACAAACTCGTCCTCGTTTTTAAAAAACAGCCATTGGTCCTTATTCCCCTGCCCTTTTAGCTTTACCAAGGTAAACTCACCGTGCAGCTTGTCGCCATGCAGCACTATGTGTACCAAGCCTTTGTGCAGCGACTGTGCCACGATTTTTTCCGCCTCGCGCGGGTCGCTGGTGCTGGGCACGTGGTAGGTGCCGGTGTCCCACACCATTACGGTGCCGCCGCCGTAGCTGCCCTTGGGTATGGTGCCCTCAAAGTGCAGGTAATCCCAAGGGTGGTCTTCGGTGCGGATGGCGAGCCGCTTTACCGAAGTATCGTGGGTGGGCTGTTTGGGTATGGCCCAG
>CAYYZT010000330.1:0-4314 GCA_964476015.1 uncultured Chitinophaga sp. | reverse complement strand
CCGAGCAGCACCCGGAAGGCGCCCGGCCGGAGCTTGGTGCCCACGACGGCGCCCGATGCCAGGGCTGCCTGTATGGGGTGCGCCTGGCTTATTTCATTAATGCCCAGCTCATCGCGCACATGGGTTGCCAGCACATCTTTTTCCGTAAGCTCCATGGCCACCTGTAGGGCGGTTTCCTTTTTAAGCCCCCTTTTCTCGTATATCTGTGCCAGTATTTGCAGCTCTTCCTCGGGCATTTCTGCCAATTCTTTCTTTTCCCGCTCAATATCGGCTTTCTCAATATCGGTTTGCGAGCTCACGGACACATACTCGCCGGCTGCCATTGACAACGCCCCGGCCACCAGCCCGGCCACCGTGGCCAGCACAATAGGCTCCCTTGTGGTGCTGGCCGCCGCCACACCAATAGCAAGGCTTGCGATGGAGATAATGCCATCGTTAGCCCCCAGCACCGCCGCCCGAAGCCAGTTGCTGCGGTGTATATAGTGGCTATCCAAGTAGTTATCGATGGTGAGTTTTGCCATGGTGCCGTAATTTTTGGTTAATGTACACGTAATATTTTATATGCGCAATTGTTTGGGTGGTTGCTGTGTGGCAGATTGCGTTTGCGGGTTTTAGGGCTGGACAGAGGCGTTCGGGAAGTAGTGACCATTTTGTCGATGTCGGTAAAATGGTTTTGAAAGCGGAAGCGAGCTGTGTCACATTGAGCCTGTCGAAATGTGCGAGCGATAGCATCCCGCCGTAGCTTTTCGCGGAGGTGGGAGCGATGCGGGTGGTGATGGTGCAATACGAGAGGTGTTTATGCGGAGTTGGAACCTTAACCCACCCGAGCATTGAACATGTTATGCCTCGCAAGTTGGGAAACTTGCCTAAGAAAAGACACAAATTGGAAAAACTTGCGCCAGATAAAAAAACATACTTACCCGAGATGGGGGGGGGTGGTGGTTAATAAAGTTCTATATGTTTATTTCGATATCTTATTTCGTCAGCATTACTAGAAATCTTATCGAAAACCTGTTTTTCTAATTTCTGTATAAACCTATTTATAAGGCCAATAACATCGGTGTAATCATCTGGATTAGTAGTGGTTATGTGGAATTCACTTTCTTTGTTATGTACTATACTGTTTCTCAATCTATAAATTAGAGTCGAAATGCTATTGCCATCTGTGTGGTTGAATCTATTTATTGGTGAAATATCTATTCCCCAATATGACTTTAAAAATACTCCTTCTTGAGGTGTTAAGGGATTTAGTTCAAATTCGCCGGCAGCAATCTCTGCTTCGAATATTTTTTTGAAATTCTTTTTAAAAACTTCAAATTCTTTATCTGATTGCCCCTTGCCTGTGAATCCATGGATTTCTCTAATAAAAGTTCTATTTACCCTTGCTTTAATTTCAATTTGGACCAACTCGGCTCTGTAAACTAAATATTCCAAAATGTGATAGAGTTTTAAGAATCGTGTAATTATGTCGATTGAGTTATTAAGTTCATTGATAATGTCAAAGACTTCAAAATACTGTTCATACTTTGTTGTTCCTGAGAAAACTGTAGTGGCTCCATGGGACAAAGAGTATTCTAATCTTGTATCCAGTTCAATTCTACCCCCTTGGAGCAATTCTTTGTAGTATACGTAAGAATATATGCTTAAAGAGTTGTGCATATGAGTAAACTTATGAACTAGAATTCCCCAGTCCTCATTTAAATTTTCGATGTGGTTAAGCAAATCGGTTACTTTTATATCCTCACCGTTAGTAATCGCCGTTGCTATATAATCAATTAAAGTTCTGTAATCTTGAGATGTCGAGTTAATTGAAGAAAGTGGACTGATTTTATAAAGCTTCTTCAGTGCCAAGTAACCAAATTGTGTATCGGAATAGCTGAATGCTCTATTTCGCTTTTTAAAGTCCGCTTGGGAAAAATCTAACAATTCAACATTGCTTTGTGGAATGTACTCATCCGCTAAAAAGATTGTCCCCGTTTTGGCCTCTCTAAATGCCTCTAATAAATGCAAAATACTTGGTAACGCAATTATTGTTGGATGGCTAATCAGCTCATCGATAATTTCATCATTATTCCAAAAGTTATCATCAACTTGAAAATCAAAATCAGCTATATTCAGAGCATAGTGCTGATGGATGAGTTTGTACAGATTTTTCAACATTACACTTCCTATCATAACACATCCTTTTTAAAGTTAAGTGTAAAAATACTCTTCCAGGATGGCAACTCTCCTTTCAATAAAGCTACTGTATAGCTCATCACAACTTTTCTAATGAAACTCCCGATATTCACTGATCTGCTAGATAAATTATTGTATTGTTCCTCAAATTCCGATAGACCAAAACCAACTTCTTTTGACTTTTGAAGAAGTTCTTCAAAACCAGTATTAGTTTTTTGCTTTAATGTGTCAATATTAGAGTTTTCATCAATTTGCACAAACTCCCCCAAACCAGCTAAGATTCCCGAAAGGGTAGTATCCTTTACAAACCATTTTTTTCCGTTGTCACCTTCTTTGGCAATAATAGCTTCATCTATTTGCTTGATATGTTTTAAGAATAATCGGATGAAGTCCACGCTGAATACGTCTTCATTAATTCCACTTGAGTTTTCTTCTTGCCCAAGTTCCGAAACATCTAAATCCCCAATTGAAACGCGGAGGGGCTTCTTCTCTAGATATGAACGCAACCCAACAATTACAGAAGTGAACATATACTCACCTACTGTCCTTTCTCCACTTTTTACTTTATTGGCTAATATATCTTTCTCCCTGTATAGATTAATTCCAAGCTGTTCTTTTTGTAAATCTTCCCAGAGATAAAGAAAAAGAAGTTCAAATTGATGGGTTTTGCTTACACTTCGTTGGCCAGCATTAAGCACAAGCATTTTGTGAATTACTTTTTTAGGGGGAAGATTAACCCAAACAATGAAGTATACATCAAAATCTTTAAAAGCCTCCTTTATTTGGTTAAATTCATTGTCCGCATAAAAATTCTTTACCTTAGTTAATGACAGAATTCCAGTATCAAAAAAAATCGGGTATTTTTCCTTTATTATTTTTGCGAAATCAGTTGGTTGTTTGATTTTTTTACTTTCATATTCATTGACTAATATATCGTGTGCCCATAGACGGAAGGTCCTTTGCAATCCGTCTAATATTTCAACTTTTTCCATGTCAATACTTACATTAGTACCTACAGTAGGTTGAAGTCCCGCTTCATTATAGGTTAACGTAATTAAGGGGATTGGATCGCCTTGTTTAATTGTGGTGACCAATGTATCCAAATATTGATTTTTTACAATTTTTCTTTGTATGGAAAAATTATAAAAGTCTTTCTTTAAACCGTTCAAATATTCAGTAAGATTTCCCTTGCAGAGCATCCACGCCCTGTCATCAAGAGTTTTGCTGTCCAATACTGTCAGTTTATACACCATGTTCAATTACATTTGAGGATGCCTTATAGGCAAGGCTGTGCAATATAGATAATAAATTACCTGCAAAGAAAAATATCCCGTTTGTTGGGCAAAGGATAACTACAACTTCACCACCCGCCCCCGCTCACCTCCGCGAAAAGCTTCGGTGAGATAGCAATCGCTCGCGCATTTCGACTGCGCTCAATGTGACACGCGGGTCTCCACAACATCAAACCCCATAAATCATATCGTACCTCGTACATTCAAAACCCGCAACCCGCAACTCGTAACCCGCAACTAAATCACATATTCCTCCTATACTGCCCGCCCACCTCAAACAGCCCTTCCGTAATCTGCCCCAGGGAGCAGTACTTGGTGGCTTCCATAAGGGCGGCGAAGATGTTTTGGTTGTGCAGGCTGGCTTGCTGTATGGCGGTTAGCTGCTCGGCGGCCTCGGTGGCGTGGTGCTTCCAGAGTTGTTGCAGGGCGGCTATTTGGGCTTCTTTTTCGTCGGTGGTGCTGCGGATAACCTCGGCGGGTATCACCGTGGGCGAACCCTCTTTGCTCAGGTACGTGTTCACGCCGATGATGGGGAACTCGCCGGTGTGCTTTAGGGTCTCGTAATAAAGGCTTTCTTCCTGTATTTTGCCGCGCTGGTACATGGTTTCCATGGCGCCCAGCACGCCGCCGCGCTCGGTAATGCGGTCAAACTCGGCGTATACGGCCTCCTCCACCAGTGCGGTCAGTTCCTCAATAATGAAGCTGCCCTGTAGCGGGTTTTGGTTTTTGGCCAGCCCCAGCTCGTGGTTGATGATGAGCTGTATGGCCACTGCCCGGCGCACGCTCTCCTCGGTGGGCGTGGTGATGGCCTCGTCGTAGGCGTTGGTGTGCAGGCTGTTGCAGT
>CAYYZT010000329.1:0-4337 GCA_964476015.1 uncultured Chitinophaga sp. | reverse complement strand
AATATAAAGACAAGCAAGTGGTAGTGGTAGCGCACCATCCGCTGTATACCAATGGCGGCCACGGTGGCTACTCGCCGTTTGCCGACCACCTGTTCCCGTTGCGGTTGCTGCACAAAAAACTATGGATACCGTTGCCGGTACTGGGTTCCATTTTGCCCACCGCCCGTAGGCTTGGCGGGGTAATTGAGGATATACCGCACCCACGCTACCGCCAGTTCCGTAGGGTAGTGCTGGATGCCAGTAAGGACAATAAAAACCTAGTATTTGCCGCAGGCCACGAGCATAGCTTACAGATGTTTCAAAAGCACGGTAAACACTTTATTGTAAGCGGTTCCGGCACCAAAAGCTCATGGGTGCGCAAAGGAAAGGGGGCCGCTTTCAACCACATCGGCATGGGTTTTTGCAAACTGGATATCTATGCCAATGGCGATATGTGGGCCACTTATTACGAGCCCAGCGTACAGAACCCGAAAGAAGATGTGGTGGTGTTTAGGTGGAAGTTGAAATAAACAAAACCCGTCATTGCGAGGGCCGAAATGATTTTGAGGTGCTGAAGTGCAGTTAACTGGCCCGAAGCAATCCCCTGCTTTAGAGAATGATGTATGCTAACCGCAATGGTTTGGCTTTACAACTTCCCTTCCCGAATCAAAATATGCGCACGGAGGATGGCTGTAACGGACATGCTGTCGGTAATGCGGCCGTCCAATACCATTTCATAAGCTTCTTTAAACGGCACCTTGGCCACTTGTAGTTTCTCGTTGCTATCGGGCTGCGATTGGCCGAAAGATAAGCCTTTGGCTATGTATAGATAAGCCGTTTCGTCGGCAATGCAGTTGCTGGTGTGTATGGTCATCAGGTGCTCCCAATGCTGGGCGGTAATGCCTGTTTCCTCCAACAACTCACGCTTGCCCGATTCGATGGGGTCAACATCAAATTTGCCGCCACCTTCCACAATCTCCCAGCTATAGCGGCCAAGCGGGTAGCGGTACTGTCCCACCAGCCACGTGTTGTACTCCTCGTCCAACGGCAAGATGCCGATGGCCAAGTGGCGGGCCGTAACTACACCGTAGATGGTCTTTTTGCCACTCGGGTCCAACACGTCGTCCTGGCGTACTTTTATCCAAGGATTCTCATAAACCGTTTGCGTACCCAAGAAAGTCCACGGGTTTTCCTCGTCGTGCAGCTCAGTTTTGCTCATGCTGCAAAAGTATGTTTATTAAGGCTTAAGACTAGATGAAATTAGTAAATTTCGTCTGGGATGCCGATAAAAACAGGACGTTTAGCCTATAGGAAAGTTTACCTAACCATTAATAAAACCAGGGCCAAGTTTTATGAACTGGCGCAAGCCCAAAATGGAAACTATAAAGTAGCCATAGCACTTACAGGCGATTGGCTTAAGGGTGAACAGGGCATTGCCACCGTAGTAAATGAAGATAGCCTAAACCTATTGATTACCCTGCAATCGGGCCTAAAAACGTATTACTGCATATCGGAAACCAACGCACAAGGCAAGCCCATTTATCGTGGTGGCGGTGGCGGAAATGCTTTTAAGCGCAGCGCTCTCAACGGCGATTGTGCCAACAAAATCGAAAACAAAAAGGTATTGATTTTTGCGGCTGCCTATAGCGAGTTTTACTTAGGCGATGACCAAAAAATGCAGCGGGTAATTGATTTGTTTAAAGATGCCGATAGTGAGTTTGAAGTAACCCTGCTAAAAAATACGCAGTGTACGCCCGAAGTGGTGGCTACCTTTGGCGATTATGGCTTTGTTTCGATAGAAACACACGGTATTCCCGAATCCTTCCAATCAGGAATAAAGTTGAAAATTGACGACCCCGCTGCCATTCGCAGTGCTACCGATTTCTTAAACTACGTTAAGGCCAAACTGGGCAACAAATATGTGCAGTGGTTCAACAACGGCGAACTGGAAATCGGTACCAGGGACTATATAGACCCTACAAACCCCGCTTGGTGGCAAAATGCTGGTAATAATTTAATGTTTGATTACAACATTTCTGTAACCTCGCTTTTCTTACAATCGTTGCCCGATATGCCAAACACCATTATACTGGGCAATATGTGCTTTAGCGGTTATGGTGTTGTTAATAGTTGCAGGGTAGAAAGCGAGCCCGCTTACGACCATCCTATACGGTTGGGTTTTGAAAGCCTTAACCCCATTAGCTACTACTATTATGCTTACAACAATGGCGTATCGGCACCTGTGTTGGATAATGAGGCCAAGGAAATGCTGTGGCAGCTTACCCAAAGCCTACTTAACGATGGCGACAGTACCGGCAATGCCCACCTTACCGATGCTGGAGACTTGAGGGAAGCAACCGTACGCGAGCGCGCACGTGCATTGTGTGGGCCGTTTACCTTTAAGCAGTACGGCAAGCCCGACTACTGCTACGGTGGGTGTGGCGACACCATTATTGATAGCCGCGACGGAAAAGTTTACAAAACCGTGTGCATTGGTGACCAAGTGTGGATGGCCGAGAACCTTAACTGGGCCGGTGCCGGTGTGTGCTTTGATGGCAATGCCGCCAATTGCGATACTTACGGCAGGCTATACACCATTACCGAGGTTACCAACCTGGATACATCGAGCACCAAGCCGAGCGGCATAAAAGGTATTTGTCCGCAAGGCTGGCACGTGCCATCGGAAGCTGAGTTTGAAGAGCTATTTGCTTTCTGCGGAGGTATTACCGAAGCGGCCATCAAACTGCGCTCTACCACTACTTGGGCCACGCCAAACAACTATACCGATGCTTTTGGTTTTAACTTCAAGGCTTCGGGCAGCTTTAGGAGCAATAGCGATGGCACCAACAGCGATTATGGAGGCTTGGGCACGGCCGCTTATTTGTGGACCTCAACCATGTATGTTTCTGGCGGCACTTATTTTGCCTTGAACGGTTTCCAGCCATCCCTGTATATGGGCAACTATTCTCCGCCCGCAGATATGATATGGAAATTCTCTTGCAGGTGCGTGAAAGATTGAGTTGAACAGGGACAAGCTCACCTAAATTGCCACCGTATTAATAGCAACGAATTTATCAATTGCCCTCTTTTTAAATCCAATAAACTAATTTCTCTCCAAATAAATTAGGAATTCAAACCGTTTTGACGGAAATTTGACCCCTCGTAATCTTAATATCCGTATCTATCCTCACATATGGCCAAATCAAAGAAACCTACTGCCGCCGCCCCGAGCATCATTACTCCCGAAGCGGAACAGTTCTTGGAAAAATATATAAACAACGCCTCCCCCACGGGTTTTGAGGCCGAAGGGCAAAAACTATGGCTTAGTTACATCAAGCCCTATATCGACGAATATTTGGTAGACCCTTACGGCACCGTAGTAGGCATCATTAACCCTAAAGCCGAGTATAAGGTAGTAATTGAGGCCCACGCCGACGAGATTTCGTGGTTTGTGAGCTACATCAGCGAAGATGGCTTTATATACGTGCGCCGCAACGGTGGCAGCGACCACCAGATTGCCCCTTCAAAGCGCGTAAACATACACACCAAAAACGGTACCGTGAAAGCGGTATTCGGGTGGCCGGCCATCCATACCCGCGATGCAGGCAAGGAAGAGGCCCCAAGCATGAAGAATATCTGCTTGGATTGCGGTGCCCGCAGCAAAAAGGAAGTAACGGATATGGGCATCCACCCGGGTTGCGTTATCACCTACGAAGATGAGTTTATCAAGCTCAACAACCGCTACTACGTTGGTCGTGCCATAGATAACCGCATTGGCGGGTTTATGATTGCCCAAGTGGCCCGTTTGCTGAAAGAAAACAAAGTGAAGCTACCATTTGGCCTTTATATAGTGAACGCCGTACAAGAAGAAGTGGGCCTTCGTGGCGCGGAAATGATTGCCGCCCGCCTAAAGCCGAACGTGGCCATTGTAACGGACGTGTGCCACGATACCACCACGCCGATGATCAGCAAAATCATTGAGGGCGATTATGCCTGTGGCCGTGGCCCGGTGGTTACGTTTGGCCCTGCCGTGCACAACAAGCTGCTGCAACTCATCCGCGATACTGCCGAGAAGCAAGAAATTCCGTTGCAGTTGGATGCCGCCAGCCGCGCCACCGGTACCGATACGGATGCCTTTGCCTACTCAAGCGGCGGTATTCCTTCGGCTTTGATTTCGCTGGCCCTACGTTACATGCACACTACAGTTGAAGCGGTGGACATAAAAGATACTGAGCAAGTTATACAACTGATATACGCCACGTTGCAAGAGCTTAAGCCCGACTTTAACTTTAAGTATATTGACTAAGGTTGGGTGATTGGTTAATCTGTTTATCGGTTGATTTGTTAATCAGCCTATA
>CAYYZT010000328.1:0-4344 GCA_964476015.1 uncultured Chitinophaga sp. | reverse complement strand
TTTCATGCGGTTGCCGATGCCGTAGGGGCCGCCCGTCCAACCGCATGAAACTATCGTACACCCGCGCCATGATTACCGCCGCCCTCAACGGCGAACTGGACAACGTGGCCTATGAAAACCACACCGTATTCGGCCTAGCCATGCCTACCAGTTGCCCCAACGTGCCCACCGAGGTACTGAACCCCCGCAACAGTTGGGCCGACAAGGAAGCCTACGACCAAAAAGCCAACGAACTGGCCGAAGCCTTCAACACCAACTTCAGCAAATACGCCGACAAAGCGAATGACGAGATTTTGGCCGGCGCGCCGAAAGTGAAGGTGGGCTGATAGCTCGCTTCTGCGCTTCGCTTAGAAATATAGGAAGCCGCATGCCCGGAGGGGTGTTGCGGCTTTTTATATACCCATAAATCCATAATTAGAGTATTCTGTAAGAACACGCTCATTTATTCCTAACAATTTTACATCTTTAACAAGTTAACTCACGTTATAGAAGAATGGCTAATCTTGTTATCAATCGCATCAAAATAAAAGCTTACTATGCTGGGCATTTATATTTAATGCCAAATAGTGGTTTGTTGTTTGAAAAAGATGCAGGTATATTACTGAAGAAGTTGGAAAAAGAATCTAGTCATGATGTTCAGGAAGTTGCATCAGAATTACGAAAACGTTTATCTCTTAATGAAGATTTATCTGGGCGAAAGATTTCCTTTAGCTTTAAAATACCTCAAACAAATCAACCTTATTATAGCATAAAGCTTGGGCAATTAAGAACATTTTATTTTAGAAAATTCTATATTAAAGAGCATTTGTTGTCTTTTTTTGACTTAAATGACTTTATAGTTGAGCCATTTCCAATTGCAAGTGATTTCTGTGTGTATAAAAAGGTTAGAAATCATAGCGACAGATGGGGTGTTTTTCATAAATTTAATATTTCTATATTTCCATTTGAAAATGAAATTTCCATTAGTATCGGTAGCTATGATTCATTAATAAGCGAACATACTCTACCCGTAGAAGAAGGTAAAAGGGGAATTGATACTGAAGGTTATTTAAGACCACTTAAACATATTAATTCTCCTCGGGTAAGAATATTAGCGAATTATGAAAAGCGATTTGCGCTAGGATATTCCAATAAGATTCTTTCTACTTTCTACAAGAATTCGTATCAAACTCTTAATTCATTTTATGAATTTTTACTAAAAAATTTGCGCGGTAGTATAGAAGTTGAAGGAGGAGGATTTAAAACGGTTAATCCTGCTGATATAGGCAAAGTTGATTTCGATAAAAATTTAATGTTATTTGGAAAAAATCACTCAGATGTTAATGCAGCAAGTGGTATGAGAGATGGAGGTCCGTTCTATATTCCTAAAGAGAAAACAGAAGGCCTTAAATTGATTTTTATATATCAGAATAAAGAGCAAGCAAACAGTCTATATTTAAGTTTAAAGAAAGGATTAAAACATTACCCTGGATTATTAAGTTATGTAGGGGTACCTGTTAATATCGCCAACGAGAAGCTACAATATACAAATGCCGTTTCATTAAAAGATGATTTTAATGCTTTTTTTCAGACGGTCTTAACAGAAGATTTTTATTCTAACCACTTTGCAATTGTAATATTACCTTTTACAAGAGAAAATGCTACCCAAAATGACACCCAGCTTTACTATTATATGAAAGAGCAGCTCTTAAAAAAAGGTATTGCTTCCCAAGACATAAATGAAAATAAAATCAACTCCAGTAACTTTCACTATCATCTTCCCAATATATCAATTGCCATTTTAGCGAAACTAGGTGGAGTTCCTTGGAAATTGAAAAGGAAAGCATATAATGAACTCATCATAGGATTTAATGAAACTCGCCTCGGCAATGAAGTAATGCTAGGAACAGCGGTGTATTTTGATAATACCGGGAAGCTTCAACAAATTAAAGCTTTTAAAAAAGTAGAAAGGGACCAATTAATAATTGCATTACGTGATTCAATTAATGCCTATCTCAATAACAACGATGAGATACCCGAAAGGTTAGTAATACATTATTATAAAACGCCCCGATACGAAGATGTAGATAGCATTCAAAAACTTATTAAAAATGAATTCCGCTTTAATATACCTTTTGCCTTAGTAGAGATAAATGATAGCAAAACAAGTAATGAAATTTGCTTTGATTTAGGATATAATCATGGCATGCCTACCAGCGGCACATTTGTGACTATCGACAGAAATGAATTTATTTTATTTAATAACCTTAGATATTGGGATAATCCAACTAAACCTGTTCAGTCAGAAGAATATCCTGTGAAAATTAGGATTTATAATTTTGAGACTGGCGGATTTACTTATAGAGAATTATTAAGCCAAGTTTATGAATTTTCTAGATTGTATTGGAAAGGATTAAAGCAGAAAAGTCAGCCCGTAACTACTCAATATTCAAAAATTATTGCGGATTTTGCTATGCATTTTGAAGGAAATGAACTTCCTAGAAATGAAATAATTGATAAAACTGCATGGTTTATATAAATTATGAACGTAAAGGAAGCAATAGATAAATCGATTTTCTTTTTAGGTGCAGGGGCTTCGCATGATGCAAGTTGCAAAATGTCTCTACAGATGTTGCAAGAACTACGTTCGCTAGTTTGTTCGCCCAGTGATTATTTTACAGAAGCAGAATGTGAATTAGTAAAATTTTTACTATCATGCCTTCATTACCATTCCGAATGGCGTACTCTAGATGTTAATAGACGATATAATATACAAGCTAATATTGAAGAGTTTGCACTGCTAATAAGGCGAATTAAAAACAGAGAGAATTTTTTGCCATACCCAATTACTGGTAATTGGGCAGATAAACTCACTACCTTAGAAAGTAAATTTCGGGAAGAGTTCAAGGGCAATACTGACGTAAATATCTATGAAAAATTAGAAGATACAATTAAAGGTAAATTGCTCTTTGAATGGCTAGAAGTGCAAGACACTAGTTTTTTAAATGGGTTAGATGACTTTCTCAAAGAAAATCCTGAGGACTTTAAGCTAGAAGTCTTTTCTTTAAATAATGATCTGGTTTTAGAAAATCATTACGATTCTGCTCCACCATATCGAGGTTTTTATAGTGGTAGTTGGAGGGGGTTTGATGATGTTCCGAACCTAGAAGAATTCAATAGAATACATTTATATAAATTGCATGGTTCTTTAGATTGGGTTAGGTTAAACGATGGTACAATATGGGAAAAGGGTAAAATTTCTGATATAGTCCAAGAAGATGGAGCAAGCATAGAGCACTATCCGTTTATTATTTTTGGACAAGGTAGCAAGTTTTTTTCAGTAGAACCTTTTTTTAACCTTATTCAGAATTTTAGTAAGAAACTAAAAGAAAGAAACTACTTCTTTATAATAGGATATAGCTTTTTTGATCCCTACATAAATAATTTATTGATACACGCTGTTAGAGAAGGAGTAGAGGATAATAAAAAGATTATCATCATTAATCCCTATTTTGCGCAGCCCCCTTTGGAACAAAAACATTTTGACGTATCACAAGACCTATTTGTTTCATTGTTAAAAGATGATGCGGAATCTAAAAGGCTATTAATAGAATACCTTGTCGAAATTCAGAAAAACGCTTTCTTTTCAGAATTGCCGGAATTTAATATTAAACAAATCCCTTCAGAATCCATTATGTATATTAAGATAGGAATGAAGGAGTTTATAGATAATTTTTTTCTAAATGGCGGAAAAAACTTTCTTAGACTAATAAACCAGTTTGAAGACGAACGTAAGGAAAATTTACCTTTTAAATAATCTTTCACCCCTCAAACAACCGTCCTACCTCAACGCCCAGTTCCTGCGTCAGCAGGGCGGCTACGGAGATGGAGGTGTTCACGCCGCCGGTTTCGATACGTTTAATCTGGGCTATGCCGATGTTGATGCGGTTGGCCAGTTCTTCTTGGGTATAGCCCTTTTGGGTGCGCCAGTGGCGCACGTTTTCGCCAAACCGCTTGATAACGGCCCCGTCGCGGATGTATTTTGGGCGTGGGTCTGGCACATCCCAAATGTGCCAATACAACTACGGATGGATGGCATCAAATTTGATGCTTTTTACGCATATTTAATTTCTATCTTGCGCATATATTACTAACGGCGAAAATGCCCTACGATTAGGTGATTGGCCCCGGCTTTTTGGGAAAGCCGGGGCTTTTTTCAACCCCCTCTCCCCATGGAGAGGGCCGGGGTGAGGGGTGCGGTATTTTGAGATATCTTGCGGTATAATTGCGGCATTTTACCGCAATTTTGAGACATAATAGCTCAAAATGCGCTATTGCGGTATTTTTTTGAGGCATTTTTGAGCT
>CAYYZT010000327.1:840-4362 GCA_964476015.1 uncultured Chitinophaga sp. | reverse complement strand
CGCAAGGAAACTACTTTAACCTTACGGCCAATGCCGGAACGGGCAACCGTACCCTCTCCCCTACCGGCATCATAGCCATTGCGGGCACCTTCACGGCTGGCACCAATACTTATACTACTACGGGCAGCACCGTCCATTTCAACGGTACGGGCACGCAAAGCATACCCGCATCGAGCAGCAACCTAGCATATGAAAACCTGATGGTGAGCAACGGCATAGCGAATTTGGCCGGAGCCATTACCCTCAACGGCGACCTTACGATTGAGAACGGCGGTACGCTGCAAGATTTGGCCGTGGGCAACTGGATAACCGGGCCGGGCAATGCCACGGGCAAAACCTTTACCATTAATGACAACGGCACTTTTACCATGGTAAGGAACGGTACGGGCGACCCGCTGCCAGTGTTCCAAAACTATGCTTTCGGGCCTAACAGTACCGTAAACTATAACAGTACTATCGCCCAAACCGTATCGGCACTTCCTTTGGTTTACGGCAACCTTTCGGTATTGAGCACCGCTAAAACCGCCGGAGGAGACATAACCGTAGCGGGCAATTTCAATATGGGCGGTGCCTTTGCCGATGGCGGCTTTACCATTACCGTAAACGGCAACATCAGCGGCGCGGGTGCCCATACCGGCGCGGGCAAAATATTGTTGGCGGGCGGCTCTTCGCAGCACGTTATTACCCACACGGGTGCCAACTCCACCTTGGAGCTGGACGATGCCAACGGGGCCATTTTTGCCGCCAACTCGGGCCTTATTACCAACTTGGTGGTTACCTCGGGCACGCTTACCGTGCCAGGTTTTGTACTCAACGCCGCCAATAGCAACGTAACTGGTACCATTGAGATAACCAGTGCCACCAATGCTAAAACCTTGGGCAACACTACCATCAACAGCGGTGGCTTGGTGGATATCGTTGCCGGGCCTACCATCACCGTTACCGACCTCACCATCAACACGGGCGGCACTTGGAACAATGCCGCCAACACGGCAGTAACCATTAGCGGAAACATACTGAACGATGGCACCTTCAATGCCGGAACGGGCACCTATACCTTAACGGGTGCCGCCAGAACCATTACGGGCAGCGCGCCGTTGGTGTTTAATAACCTTACCGTAAGCAATACCTACACCAGCACCGCCGATGTAACGGTATTGACCGCATTGGCAGGGGGCAGCAGCTACACCAACAGCACCAACGCCATACTTACCTTGGGCGGTACAGCAACCATTACCACCTTAAACGCCAGTATCAACCCCAACACGGTTATTTATAATGGTTCATCGTTACAATCGGTACGCACCAGCACCTATCACAACCTTACCATAGACAATGCCGCTGGCGCGAACATGGGCGGGGCAGTTACCGTAAACGGCACCTTGGCCTTGGAAAACGGCGCGTTCGGCATGGGCAACTTTCTGCTTACTTTGGCTGGCGATTTGACCCAAACCAGCGGTACGCTTACGGGCGGCACCGCCTCAAGCCTCACCATCACTGGCGGTGGTAGCAGCTTTACCCTTCCGGCCATTACCAACCATTTGCTGAACCTCACCATCAACCGCGCATCGGGCATCACGCTTGGCGCGCCGCTGGAAGTGGGCACCGCCACTACGGGCACGCTCACGCTTACCAGCGGTATCGTTACCACCTCGTCCGCCAACATGCTTACGGTAAGGAACACCAACATTGCGGGTGTTTCGGCCACGGGCACCGCTTCTTGGGTAGATGGGCCGTTAACGTTGTCATTGCCAGCATCGGGCGTGGGAAGCCCTTATAACTTCCCCGTGGGCAAAGGCAGCTTCAACCGTTTTGAATTGTTGAACGCCGGCACCAACGCCACGGGAACCATTACCGTGGAAGTGTTTGATGCCACTACCGGCGGCAGCGCGGGTTTCGGCCTATCGAGCCTCAACAACAACCGCTACTGGGCGGTGCAGCCTTCGGGCGGTTTTATTACGGGTGCCAACGTGCGCCTTACCGAACCATCGTTGGGCAGCGGCAACCGCGTGGCCCAGTCGAGCACGCTTGGGGGTACATATGTGAACCGCGGCGGTACGCCTCCGTCGCCCATCACTTCGGGCGGGGTTGACCCATCTATGGGCTACTTTGCCATAGGCATTGACGGCCCGATTACCTTAAGCGGCACCTACCCCGTGGGCAACAGCAGCAACTTCATCAAGCTTACCGACGTGGCCAACGCGCTTAATTCGGCAACGGTAGTGGGCGATGTAGTGTTCGAGCTACAGGCCGATTACGACGGTACGGTGGGCGAGGCGTTCCCCATCCACTTCAACCAGTTTACCACTTCGGGCGGTAGCTGGTATGCCACGGTGCGCCCTGCATCCGGCGTAACCACCCGCACCACATCGGGCGACGGCGGTGCCAGTACGGCCAATATCGTGTTCAACGGCGTGGATAGGCTTACTTTTGACGGCCGCGCGGGCGGCACGGGAACGGATATTGCTTGGATTATCCGCAATACGAGGACGGTAACCGTGGGACCTGCCATACAGTTTCAAAACGCCGCTACCCACAACAACCTGAAGTATTTGCAGATAGAGAGCCAAAATACGACGGGCACTAGCGGTACCGTGTTCTTTACCGCTTTTGCGGTGGGCTCAAACCCTGCCGGTACCAATAGCAATGATACCATACAACATTGCAACATTACCCACTATGCCAGCGGTAGTGCCACGCACGTAAACGCCATTTATGCTACGGGCAATGCCAATATTACGGCCAACAACAACATCCACGTCCTCAACAACAACATCTCCAACTTTACCCCTGCGGGCAGCAGCCCTGGCAGTGGCGTACGGGTAACTGGTTCGGGCCTCAACAGCAGCGGCTATGGCAGTGGTTGGAACATTAGTGGCAACAGCTTCTTTAAAAGCGTGAACGACCAAGGCAACTACCAACATATCCCCATTTTCTTTGCGCCTAGCCCTACCGGTGCCGCATCCACAGGCAATATTATTGCCAACAACTTTATAGGCGGCAACGCAAGTGCTTTGGCCGGAGGAAGTATATCGGGTACTTGGGCAACAGCCGTTAGCGGCGTGGCCAATACCAACCCTACATTCCAAGCCATCCACGTATCTGCCAACGGTAGTAGCGTTACGGGCAACACCATTGGGGCGGTTAATATGACTACGACTACAAACCTTACCAGCTTCGTTGGCATATATATTGCCGCAGGCGGCACCCATAACGTTACAGGCAACACTATTGGCAGCACCTCCACGGCAAACAGCATCCAAAATGCGGGACAACAATTTACCATCGGTATTTGGAGCCAAGGTGCAAACGCCGACATTTCTGGCAACACTATTGCCAATATTACCAATACGCACGGAAACGCTGCGGCATCGGTGAGCGGTATTGTTGCGCAAACAGGCACTTATAACATTACGGGTAATACCGTGTTCAACTTAAAATCCGCGTGTGCCACCACCTCGTCAACACTATACGTTGGGGTAGATGGCTCCGTAACGGGTATTTCACAACAAAGTGTTATTT
>CAYYZT010000327.1:0-830 GCA_964476015.1 uncultured Chitinophaga sp. | reverse complement strand
ACTACCCAAAACGTTTCCGGCAATACCGTGTATGGCCTCACCACTAGCTTGTCGAGTGCTATCGCTACCAAAATATATGGTATTGCTTTGGCGGGTGTTTTAAACAGTGGCATTACCCATACTGCGGATAAAAACTTCGTACACAGCTTTGATGCGCCCAACACCAATACTTCGGTGCAATTGTATGGCATCTATATAAATTCTGGCGGCTATCAGGCAACCAACAACATGGTGCGGTTGGGCATTCGTGCCGATGGCAGCTCTATTACGGGTTCGGCTTTGATACAAGGTATTACGGATGGCACCTCGGGCAGCAACCTCGCCACCTTGAGGTTTTACCACAACAGTGTATTTATTGGTGGCTCAAGTGTAGTGGGCGGCAACATCAACACATACACTTTTAGGCGCAGCAACACCAACAGCAGCCCCAAAACCCCTATCGACGTACGCAACAACATCTTCGTAAACGACCGTAAAAACGCTTCGGGCTCCGCGGCGCACTTCGGTATCGGTTTCGATGCCAATATCAACATCACTGCCAGCGACTACAACTTGGTGTACGGCACGGGCAGCACGTTCAACTTCGGCCAAGTGGGCACTACGGCTTATGCCAGCAAGGCCGCTTGGAACGGCGTGGCAGGTTGGGACGGAAACAGCGCGACCAGCGACCCCATGTTCGTGGCACCAACGGCCGGCACACCCGATCTACATATACAGGCCGCGCCAGTGCCTACACCTATTGAGGGTGCAGGCGACCCGAGCGCGACCGTGGCACAGGATTTTGATGGCGAGATAAGGGTGGAGTTTACCCCGGTGGACATCGGTGCCGA
>CAYYZT010000326.1:2749-4373 GCA_964476015.1 uncultured Chitinophaga sp. | reverse complement strand
GGGTTTTATGATGTTTCGGACCTAGAGAACATTACCGAGACCGACCGCTACCAGCTCGACCCCGGTTCGGGCCTTATACCCCACAACGGCTACTTTGTGGGCGATTATGTAGTGGCTTCCTATTACAAAGAAGGCGTGGTGATATTGGATGCCACCAAAAAGAACAACGTGCTTAAAGTGGGCCAATACGATACCTCGCCGTTTATAGCCAGCGATGGCTTTAACGGCTGTTGGGGCGTGTACCCCTACTTTCCATCGGGCACCATCATCGCATCCGATATAGAGGAAGGGCTGTTTGTGCTTACGCCCACCTATGAGCGGGCCTGTTACGTGGAAGGCAAAACCACCCAAAGCGGCAACGGTGCCAACCTTAATAGCGTGAAAGTGGATATTTTGGGCACCGACAACTTCGCCATTACCGATTTTAACGGCAACTACAGCACCGGCGTAGGCATGCCCGGCACCTACGACATACGCTTTACCCGTGCGGGCTGCGGCACCAAAATATTTACGGGCACGGTGCTGGGCCGCGGCATGAACCTGCAACTAAACGCCGCGCTGGATTGCAGCAACCTCACGGGCATTGATGATGCCAGCCTGCCGCAACCATACCTTACCGCCAAGCCATCGGCTTTCCAAGGGCAAACCACCGTAGCTTTCTTCACTGGCGAAAACGGGTTGGCGCAATCCACCTTGGCACTGTACGACCTCAATGGCCGCCTGCTGAACCAATGGAACGTGGAAACACCCTACGGCGAAGTGGCAATAGGCGAAAACCTGCCTTCGGGCACCTATATGGCCGTGTTGCAAAACGCCAACTTCTCGCATACTATCAAATTGATGAAGCAATAGAATGGA
The DNA here is from genome assembly GCA_964476015.1 of uncultured Chitinophaga sp. Taxonomy (GTDB): domain Bacteria; phylum Bacteroidota; class Bacteroidia; order Chitinophagales; family CAIOSU01; genus CAIOSU01. The sequence continues at coordinate 3,515 of CAYYZT010000326.1, read as the reverse complement.
CGACGGACCACGGACATCTTCGCTATGCGAACCGTGTTACACCCCATGTTCTAAAAATTATTAACCATGCTAATTTGTCGTGGTCCGTGGCCGTCTGCCATCTATCATTTGCCATCTGTCATGTGTGGTTCAAAACCACACATCCGTAATCCACAACAAGCTGTGTAGAATTACCCAATATTATTCCTCAATTATTTGCTTATATTTGCCCCTCAAAATTAAGAACCCAATAACCATCAACGATGCAAGCTAAAGGATTAATCAGAGTATTCGTCATCGTACTTTTACTGGTTTGTATTTACCACCTCTCTTTTACCTATTTCACCTACAGAATTGAAGGAAAGGCCGCAGAATACGCTAAAGAACAAGTAAAACTACCCGCTTACGAAGGTCTGCACCCGGATACCGTTGCCAATTTGCTTCCCGAACTCGAGTCGCGCTATCTGGATTCCATCTACAACCTACCGGCTTTGAGCCTCGGCGTAGTAGATTTTACTTACGGCGAACTGAAAAAATACCAATTGGGCCTTGGCCTTGACCTAAGCGGCGGTATGAGCGTTACCCTGCAAGTGGGCATGGACCAAATGCTGGTAGCCATGAGCGATAACAGCAAAGAGCCTGCTTTCGTAGCTGCTATGGAAGAAGCCCGCTTGGAGCAAAGAACCGCCAACACCAACTTTATTACCCTGTTTGAAAGGGCTTATAACAAGCAGCCGAACAAAAAGCCGTTGGCCAGCATTTTTGCCACCCCGGCCAACTCCGACAA
>CAYYZT010000326.1:0-2739 GCA_964476015.1 uncultured Chitinophaga sp. | reverse complement strand
GGCTTGGGCGTTGCCAACCCCAACATTACCGAGCAAGTACTTACCCAGCGCATCGAGATTGAATTGCCGGGCATCAAGAATCCGGGCCGCGTGGGCGAGTTGCTGCAATCTACCGCCAAACTGGAATTCTGGGAAACTTGGGAGAACTCCGAAATATCCGGTTCGTTCGACGAGGCCAACAAAATAGTAGCCGAATACCTAGGCTACAGCGAAGACAGCGCCACGGCCCCTGAAGCCGACACTGCTGCTGCCACCACCCCTGCCGGCGATGATGCCGCCACTACCCTATCCAACGACACCAATACCTTGGCCGACAGTGGTACTTTGAGCACCCTGAACGACACGGGCGATGCCACCACTGGCGACTCTGCCAAACTGGAAGGCGACAATGCCGCCGAAATGCGCGAGCAGTTCCCGCTGTATGGTAGCCAATATTCCTTGATCCAACCGAACATTTACCAAACCGAACAAGGCGGCTACGCCTATGGCCCAGGCTCGGTAGTGGGTTACTCCTACGGCAACAACCGCGAAAAAGTAAACAAGTGGCTGAACGACCCACAGGTAAAAGCCTTGTTCCCGCGCAACATCAAATTCCTTTGGAGTTCTAAAATGGTGGCCGGTACCAGTTTGTATGCCTTGCACGCCATCAAAACTAGCTTGAACACGGACGACTCTCCAGTAGACGGCAACGATGTGGCCAACGCCGAGCGCCTGTCTGACCAAGTGACCGGCTTGCCGAACATTACCATGTACATGACCAGCACCGGTGCACAGAAGTGGAAAAAGCTTTCGGGTGCCAACATCAAGAAGAGCGTGGCCATTGTAATGGACGACAAGGTGTACACTGCCCCTACCGTTCAGCAAGAGCTTTCCAGCACCTCCGTTATCACTGGCGATTTCTCCGTTCGCGAGGCAGAGGACTTGGCCAGCATCATCCGCTCGGGTAAACTTCCTGCTCCTGCCGTAATCGTAGACCAAGCCGTGGTAGGTTCTACCCTCGGTGCCGAAGCTATCAAGGATGGCCTTATAGCCATGGTAGTGGCCTTTGTACTGGTACTTACCATCATGTTGTTCTTCTACAACAAGGCCGGTTGGATTACCGACTTGGCCCTGTTCATGAACCTTATCTTCACCTTGGGTACCATGGCTTCGTTGGGTGCTACGCTCACCATGCCGGGTATCGCAGGTTTGGTGCTCTCCATCGGTATGGCGGTAGATGCCAACGTAATTATCTTCGAGCGTATCAAAGAAGAATTGGCTAGGGGCAAAACGATGGTTACCTCTATTTCCGAAGGTTTCAACAAATCCTTGTCATCCATTGTGGATGCGAACGTAACCACGTTGCTCACCGGCTTTATCCTCCTGTTCTTCGGTGTAGGCCCCGTTAAAGGCTTTGCAATCATCTTGGTTATCGGTATCATTTCTTCGTTCGTAACCGCCGTGTTGGTATCACGCATCGTTATTGAGGGTATCATGGGTCGTGGCGGTAAAATGACGTTCTTCAACGCCGCTACCCGCACCTTCCTTACCAACACCAACATCAAGTTTATCGAGAAGCGCAAGATTGCTTACGCCTTCTCTACCGTAATCATCATCGCTGGCCTTATTTCTGCCCTTACCCGTGGCTTTGAAATGGGCGTGGATTTGCAAGGTGGCCGCAGCTACCAGATCCGTTTCGACCAAAAAGTTGATTTGGAGCAAGTAAGGGAGAAATTGAGCAACGAGCTTACCGATGCCTCTACCAGCGTAAAAACCATCGGCGACGAGTCGCTCAACCAATTGAAAATCGTTACCTCTTACCGCATCAGCGAAACCGGCGTGGCCGTAGATAGCATGGTGGACCTGAAGGTATATGAAGCGTTGAAAGGTTTCTATGCCAACAAAGATCTTACCTACGAGCAGTTTAGCGAGCCTAATTACAAAGTGGCGACTTCCAAAACCGGGCCGACCATTGCTTCGGACATCCGTACATCGTCTATTTACGCTACCATCGGTTCGTTCATGATTATCTTCTTCTACGTGTTGTTCCGCTTTAAGCGTCGCTCGTTCGCTATCGCCTCGTTGATTACCACCATCCACGACATTTTGCTGATGCTGAGTATCTTTACTTTGCTCAAAGGCATCTTGCCGTTCTCGTTGGAAATCGACCAGAACTTTATCGCGGCCCTGCTTACCATTGCGGGTTACTCCATCAACGACACCGTAATCGTGTTCGACCGTATTCGTGAGTACCTTACCGAGCACCCGTCCAAGCGTGTGGCCGACGTTACCAACGATGCCATCAACAGCACCTTGAGCCGTACTTCGATGACCTCCGGTACCTTGTTGCTGGTAGTGCTTATCCTCTTCATCTTCGGTGGCGAGGTTATCCGTGGCTTCTCTTTCGCCTTGTTGGTAGGTATCGGCTTCGGTACTTATTCTTCGGTGTTCATCGCTGCCCCGTTGGTAGTGGATATCGAAAACCGTTTGGGCAAGAAAAAAGAAGAGCTGAAAGCCTAATCATCGTTTACTAAACATATCAAGCGGCCCTCCTGAAACTTCAGGAGGGCCGCTTTGTTTTAGGGATAAATTGCTAGGTATGTGCTATAACATTAGGCTCGGATTGAGCCATGTCGCTATACAGCACGGTTCTACAGATGTTGGGTCCCTATGGGACAGGCAGACAACTCCATAGGAGTTCAACATCTGTAGAAAAGCCGAGAGAGATTGGTAGCTCCGCAGGAGCCCAACATTGCTTTT
>CAYYZT010000325.1:402-4381 GCA_964476015.1 uncultured Chitinophaga sp. | reverse complement strand
CTTGGACGAGATCAACCTGCAATATTGGACCGTGGGCATAAACGAACGGCAAAATCCGGTTTCGCTCAAGCTTTATCCAAACCCGGCCCACAGGCAAGTGACCATACAAACCGATGGGTTGCAGGGCACAGGCTGGGTAACGGTTTATGACTTACAGGGCAAGGCGCAGATCCACAAAAATGTAAATACCACTGGCAATATGGTGCTGGATATTTCCAACCTCAGCACCGGCATGTACTTGGTGAAGTTTGCTACCGCCACTGGCGATGGCTATAGCAAGTTGGTGGTGGAGTAGTTTGATTATGAGTTGCGAGTTGCGAGTTACGGGTTGTTGTGTTTGATACATAGCTAACCCGCAACCGCTGTTATGTTTAACTCGTAACTCGCAACCCGTAACTAGTTTTACAATTAACTCGTAACCCGTAACTCGTAACCCGTAACTAAAATTTGGTACGGGAATTGGATACAGGTCAATCACAAGGTTTGGGATGGGTTAGTAAAGAGGATTGATTGTAAACCTAAACCTGTTGTATGAAAACGATGATTACTCCTTTGGCATTGGGCTTGGGCCTGATGCTGTTGATGGCACCAAGCTGCCAGAAAGAGACCGAAGTGCGCGAGAAAATCGGTTACGAGCAATACGTACTGCAAGCCGATAACGAGCCGGTGACACTGGAAATGGCCAACGATGGCGAAACGGTGTATATGCGCTTGGTAAGTGAGGGAAACGCCCCTACTTCATTTTCCGTTGTTGCTGCCAACAATTGCGACAGTTTGCATGGTTTGTGGCAAAATACTACGCACCCACTAAGTGTCGGCACTACCGTAACCTTGCGCCGCGACACTGTTTGGACGGCCTTTCCCGGCTCGCCTAGGTCTAAATGCCTGTGTGTAATAGTAGAAGACCACGATATGGCTTCTATAAACGAACCAGCAGTGGTACCGGGCGATGTGCCCGCTGGAAACGTTGGTAACACCGAGGCAGGGTCATTCGTAAGCCCAATGAGGTATTGTATCCGATAGTTATTGGCTTGCCGTAAACAGCAAGTCGATATCCGTATGTTTGATGTTGAATTTTTCGCCCAAGTGGCGGTTGGTAAGGCAGCCGCGGTAAATATATACCCCGTGGCGGCTGGAGCGGTCATAGTGCAACAGCTTCTCGAAGCCGCCAATTTCGCCGCCGCGCATCAGGGTAGGGCTAAGCAGGTTGCTCATGGCATAACTGGCCGTGCGCGCCACCCGGCTGGCAATGTTAGGCACGCAATAGTGGATAACACCGTTCTTTTTAAAGGTCGGGTTTTGGTGGGTGGTAATCTCGGAAGTCTCGAAACAGCCCCCTTGGTCGATGCTCACATCGATGATAATGGAACCTGACTTCATGTTGCTCACCATTTCTTCCGTAACCACAATAGGGGTACGGCCGCTTTCGGAGTGTATGGCGCCTACGGCCACATCGGCCATGGCCAGTTCGCGCTTCAACACTTCCGGGTACAGGCTACTGGTATAAATGCGCTGCCCAAGGTTGTTTTGCAAGCGCATCAGCTTATAAATGTTGTTATCGAATACCCGAACGCTGGCACCGAGGCCCAAGGCGGCCCGCGCCACAAACTCACCAACCACGCCCGCCCCCAGGATAACCACGTTGGCCGGCGGCACGCCCGAAATGCCGCCTACCAGTATGCCCTGCCCATTGCGGGTAGTGCTAAGGTATTCGGCGGCGAGGAGCATAACGCTGCTACCGGCTATTTCGCTCATGGAGCGCACGAAAGGGTAAGTGCCCGAGTCGTCTTTAATATATTCCACCGCCAAAGCCGTAACGCGTTTCGACATCAGTTTATGGATGTACTCGTCCTTGAGCGTAGGCAGGTGGATGGGCGAGATGAGAATTTGGTTCATCTTCATCATCTCTATTTCATCGTCGGTTGGCGGGGCAATTTTTACTATTACCTCAGCTTCATAAACCTGCTTGGTATCGTAGGCAATTTCGGCCCCTGCTTCGGAGTAGTCCCTATCCGTAAAATGCGAGCCTCCCCCAGCCTTGGTTTCCACTACCACGCGGTGGCCGTTGCTGGTAAGTATCTGCACCGACTCCGGTGTAAGGGGGATGCGGTTTTCCTGAAAACTGATTTCTTTGGGCACGCCGATGAACAGCTTTTGGTTTTTGCTGCCCATCATTAGCGGTGCTTCCAGCGGTTCCAACCCAAACTGTACGGAGTAACCGGATATGGTAGGTTTCTTTTCAGGCACGGCAGTCGGTTTTATTTTTATGTACGATGTACTAGGTACAAAGTACGATGTATTATAGATACAAACCCATTTCCCTCCGCAAAACTTATCTACAAGGTTTTGTACAAAATATCTGGTTTTTAGTTGCGAGTTACGGGTTACGGGTTATTCTTGGCGTTATGTCCTTTTAACCACTAGGAACACTAAGTAGGCTTTGTGTTCTTTGTGATTAGCTTCGTGTCCTTTGTGTTTGGATTCAACCGTACCTCACTCACATTTTGTACAAATACACTATACCTCGTACATCATAAACATTTAATTTGCTTTCACTACCCGCTCCCCTTGGTCTCCAACCTCAATATGTACCTTAACAACATCATCGGGCAACAAGGTTTCAATAAGCTGTGGCCATTCGATAAAGCAATAGCCGTTTGCATCGGCCAAGTAATCTTCCATGCCTATTTGCAAGGCTTCCTCCACATCGTTGAGGCGATACAGATCCATGTGGTAAATACGTTTGTTGCCCGCATTGTACTCGTTTACCAAACCGTAGGTAGGGCTGGAGAAATCATCGAAGGAGCCGAGCGTTTCGCACAGCGATTTGATAAAAGTGGTTTTGCCCGCACCCATGGAGCCGTAGAAGGCAAACACCCTGCGGTGCGGAAAGCATTTTAATAACGCCATCGCCGCTTCGGGTAGCAGTTCCGGGTTTCTAACTTCCATATTGAACCGTGCGCTCATTTGCTTTTGGCTTGTAATGTCCCTATACTCTGTGGCGGATATAAATTTAACCATTAATCCGTTATAGTGATGGCAAAAGAAAGCCGCCCCGTGGTGTACAGGGCGGCTTCTCTTAAAAAGGATATGGTATTACTCGGCAATCACCACGGCGGCATCGGTATCGATGTTGGCGGTTTCGGCAGAGATTTCAATTTTGGTTTCTTCCACGTTGGCATGGCCCACAGCCTTGTCAACGGCAATGTGCGGGGCAATGATAAGGGCCACGATGGACATCAATTTGATAAGGATGTTCATGGAAGGGCCGGAAGTGTCTTTGAACGGATCGCCAACGGTATCGCCGGTTACTGAAGCCTTGTGGGCATCAGAGCCTTTGTAGGTCATTACGCCGTTAATCAGCACGCCTTTCTCGAACGATTTCTTGGCATTGTCCCACGCGCCACCGGCGTTTGATTGGAACATGGCCATCAACACGCCCGAAACGGTAACACCGGCCAACAGGCCGCCCAATACCTCGGGGGAGCTAACGCCTTGCACCCAATCGTTCTGCCAGCCGAAACCTACCAACACGGGCACCAACAAAGCGATAAGGCCAGGGGCAATCATTTCTTTGATGGAAGCCTCGGTAGAGATGGCCACGCACTTTTCGTATTCAGGCTTGGCTTTGTACTCCATAATGCCCGGTATCTCGCGGAACTGGCGACGCACCTCTTCCACCATTTTCATGGCGGCGCGGCCCACGGCGGCTATGGTAAGGGCGGAGAAGATAAACGGAATCATGGCACCGATAAACAAGGCAGCCAATACCGGGGCCTTAAAGATGTCGATAGAATCGATACCGGCCACGCCCACAAAAGCGGCAAAAAGGGCCAAAGAAGTCAACGCGGCAGAAGCAATGGCGAAACCTTTGCCCGTAGCGGCGGTGGTGTTGCCTACGGCATCCAAGTTGTCGGTACGCTCACGCACTTCTTTGGGCAAGCCGCTCATTTCGGCAATACCGCCAGCGTTGTCGGCA
>CAYYZT010000325.1:0-392 GCA_964476015.1 uncultured Chitinophaga sp. | reverse complement strand
TCGGCAATGGGGCCGAAAGCGTCGATGGCCAATTGCATGGCGGTGGTAGCCATCATACCGGCAGCGGCAATGGCCACACCGTACAATCCGGCAAAAGCGTAAGAGAAAATGATACCGCCAGCCAATACAAAGATAGGCAGCACGGTGCTCTCCATGCCTACTGCCAAACCGCCGATAATGTTGGTGGCGTGGCCCGTTGACGAACGTTGGATGATGGAGTTAACGGGGCGTTTGCCCATAGCGGTGTAGTATTCGGTAATGATACTCATCAAAGTACCCACTACAAGGCCCACTACTACGGAAAAGAACACGTCGTTGGCGGTAAAGCTGAAAGAGCGGATGCTCAGTTCGCCATCAGGCAACATCCAGTGGATAAGGAAGTAAGAACCCAC
>CAYYZT010000324.1:2245-4382 GCA_964476015.1 uncultured Chitinophaga sp. | reverse complement strand
ACACCCGCCTTATTAATGCCTTGCGAGAACTGACCGATGTGGGCAACACCGTGTTGGTGGTAGAGCACGACAAGGATATTATGATGGCCTGCGACTACATTATCGATATGGGCCCCGGTGCCGGTAGGCTCGGCGGCGAGGTGGTGGGCCAAGGCACGCCGCAGGAGTTTATCAAGCAGGATACCGTTACCGCCAAATACCTGCGGGAGGAAAAGACTATCGCCATACCCACCAAGCGCCGCAACAGCGACGGGAAATATCTCGTTATCCGTGGAGCCAAAGGCCATAACCTGAAAGATGTGGACGTGAGCATTCCGCTTGGGGTGCTGGTGTGTGTTACGGGTGTTTCGGGCAGTGGCAAATCGAGTTTGGTGAACGGCACGCTGTACCCCATTCTCAAACACCACGTGTACAACAGCCGCCAAAAGCCGTTGAAGTACGAAATGGTGGACGGCTTGCAGCATATCGACAAGGTTATTGAGATAGATCAAACGCCTATCGGGCGCACCCCACGCTCCAATCCGGCCACGTATATCGGGGTGTTCGGCGATATACGCAACCTGTTTGCCATGTTGCCCGAGGCCAAGATTCGCGGTTATAAGCCGGGCCGCTTCTCCTTTAACGTAAAAGGCGGCCGTTGCGAAGAATGCCAAGGCGGTGGCATGAAGGTGATAGAAATGAACTTTCTGCCCGACGTACACGTGGAGTGCGAGGCCTGTATGGGCAAACGCTACAACCGCGAAACGTTGGAAGTGCGCTACAAGGGCAAGTCCATCAGCGATGTGCTGGAAATGCCCGTGCGCGAGGCGGTGGAGTTCTTTGAACCCGTGCCGGCCATCCATCGCAAGCTAAAAACTTTGATGAGCGTGGGCCTTGGTTACGTTACCCTCGGCCAAGCGGCCACCACGTTGAGCGGCGGCGAGGCACAGCGCGTAAAACTGGCTTCGGAACTGAGCAAAAAGGATACGGGCCGTACGTTTTATATACTGGACGAACCTACCACGGGCCTGCACTTCGAGGACATCAGCCTGCTGCTAAAAGTGGTACAAAAACTGGTGGACAAAGGCAACTCGGTACTCGTTATCGAGCATAACCTGGATGTAGTGAAAGTAGCCGACCACGTAATCGACCTCGGCCCTGAGGGCGGCAACCGCGGTGGCCGCATCATTGCCAGCGGTACCCCCGAAGAGGTAGCCATGGTAAAAGGCAGCCACACGGGGCAGTATCTAAGGCCGGAGCTGAAGCTTAGTTAATCGGTTGATTGGTTGATCGGTGCTTTGTACTTTTGCTTTAACATAAAAAACTAACTCACCATGTCCTTCAAAACCGCCGATCTTTCCGATGAGCACAGCGCGAAGCTGAAAGTGCCTTATGATATGTTCCAGAGCTATGGGGCCAAGCAGTCGTTCCACGGCGAGGTGGTGACCGTTAAGGTGTTCGAGGACAACGTGCTGGTAAAGGCCCAACTGGAAACCGACGGCCGCGGCAAGGTGTTGGTGGTTGACGGCGGTGGCAGCACCCGCTGCGCCCTGCTGGGCGACAACGTGGCCGCACTGGCCGAAAAGAACGGCTGGGAAGGCGTTATTATCAACGGTGCCATCCGCGATGCGGCGGATATTGATTGCATGCACGTGGCCATCAAGGCCCTCGGCACGCACCCGTTCAAAAGCGTGAAAAAGGGCGAGGGCGATGTGAACATCCCCGTTACGTTCGGCGGCATCACGTTCCATCCCGGTGAGTACCTTTATTCCGATGCCGACGGCATTATCGTGGCACCGGACAGGCTACACTGACATAAGAGGACACCAAAAACTTAAAATTTGGTTTTAAAAGTCTTGCGTCTTGTGTCTCACATCTTGTGTCTAAAAAATATCGTCTTGCAAAAGCCCCACTATTGCTAGCCTTTCGCCCGCAAATGTGGATATGTGAAAAATATGTCCAATCGGTTTGGCAGCGGTTTGAGTATTTTTATTCTGGCCAAAAACCAAACGTATGCTATTGGAATTGATGAAGCCTCTTTCCGAGGAAATCGTAGACCATTTCCGTGCTTTTCCTGCCAACCGATGGGCGCATAAAGTGTTCTTTGCCGAGCAGGGTGGGGCCGATTTGGACTTGTTCGATTTGGCCATTATCGGCA
>CAYYZT010000324.1:1993-2235 GCA_964476015.1 uncultured Chitinophaga sp. | reverse complement strand
CGAGGAAGACCGCCAATCGGTTACCAACCAAGGCTGCGCAAACGGTATCAACCGCATCCGCCAAGAGTTGTATAATTTGGTGGCGCAGAACGAATCCATGACCATCGTGGACCTCGGCAACCTCCGTGCCGGCGAAACCGTAACGGATACATACTTCGGCTTGGCTGCTATCGTGAACGAATTGCTGGCCAACCAAGTGGTGCCCATCATCATCGGTGGCAGCCACGACCTTACCCTTGCCC
>CAYYZT010000324.1:0-1983 GCA_964476015.1 uncultured Chitinophaga sp. | reverse complement strand
AAACTTGGAGCGCAAGGTGAACTTGGTAGTGGTGGACGAAAAGATAGATTTGTTGGACTTTGAGGGCGAAGTAACAGACGAGAATTTCCTTGGCCGCATTTTCTCCGACCAACCCAACATCCTGTTCGGTTTTAGCCAACTGGGCTACCAAAGTTATTTTACCGACCCCAAAACGGTGAACACGCTGGAGAAGCTGAACTTTGATTGCTACCGCTTGGGCGATGTGCGCAAGAATATGGAAGAAGTGGAACCCATCGTTCGCGATGCGGATATGTTGAGCTTCGACCTTACGGCCCTTAAAATGGGCGATGCGCCGGGTGTGGGCATGCCTACGCCGCACGGTTTTTATGGCGAGGAGGCTTGCCAGATAGTGCGCTATGCCGGCCTTAGCGACCGCCTCACCTCGCTGGGCATCTATGGCTACAACCCTAAGTTTGACAACCATACCCAAACGGCCCAATTGGCCGCGCAAATGATATGGTACTTCGTGGAAGGGTACTACAACCGCAAGAAGGATTTCCCCGACACGCAATCGAAGGACTATCTCAAGTACATTGTCGATTTCAACGAAGGCCAATACGAACTGGTGTTCTGGAAGAGCAAGAAAAGCGAGCGGTGGTGGTTGCAAATACCCAAGCTGGAAGGCAAGGCCGTGGATGAGGTAAACGGCCTTATGTCTTGCTCTTATAACGACTACAAGCAGGCTTGCAAAGACGAGTTGCCCGAACGTTGGCTCAAGGCTTTTGAGAGAGCCTAATTAGATGTGAAATATGAAATGGCAAATGTGAAACATTGAAAACTCAGGTTTCATATTTCTTATCCCACATTTCATATTTGCCCCAGGATTTTCTCCACCGCAATGCCCCTAGAGCCTTTTAACAGGAAGAGGGCATCATTATATTCCTGTGCCAAGAACCATTGCCTGGCCTGCTCTATATTGTTAAAGTGATGGCAATCCAGCTTATCCTTCACCTTTCCAAACTCCGGCCCTACCAATATTATCTGTGCCAGGTGCAGTTGCTTAAGCTTGAGGGCCATCAAGAGGTGTTCTTCGTAGCTGGCCTCTCCCAGTTCCAGCATATCGCCCAATATGGCTACTTTATAAGAGGCTTCCACTTGGTCCAGATTGTCCAACGCCTCGGCCATGCTGCTGGGGTTGGCGTTGTAGGCATCGAGGATAAAAGTATTGCTTTCCCGTTTCAACAATTGCGAGCGGTTATTGGAAGGCGCATACGCCGCTACGGCGCGCTGTATCAGTTGGTTCGGCACGTCCAATGCCTTGCCAATGGCCACGGCGACCATTATGTTCTCGAAGTTATACTTGCCGATGAGCTGCGATTGCACGGGTATCTCCTGCCCGCCATCCAAATAAGCTATTTCCAAGAAGGGGAACAGATTGGTAATGTGCCCTTGCGCCGTGGCACCCAAGCCGCCGTAAGTAACCAGTTGTTTTACCCCAGAGGCTTCTTCCAGCAAATCGTTGTAGGCAATGTTCACGAAAGCCGTGCCACCGTTAGCCGCTAGATATTCGTACAGCTCGGCGTTGGTTTTACGGGTGTTTTCCAGCGTTAAAAACGTTTCCAAATGGTCTTTGCCCGTGTTGGTAATAATGCCGTGGGTGGGTTTGGCAATGGCGCACAGTTCGGCTATATCGCCACGTTTGCGGGCACCCATTTCCAATACGGCGGCCTTGGTTTTGGGTTTTATCATCAACAGGGCCAATGGCAGCCCTATTTCGTTGTTGAAGTTGCCTGGCGTGGCGAAGGTGGTATAGGTGGTTTCCAATACGGCCCGTAGCAGTTCTTTGGTAGTGGTTTTGCCGTTGCTGCCCGCTATGGCTATAATGGGTATGCTCAGTTGGTCGCGGTGGTAGGCGGCCAAGTCTTGCAAGGCTTGCAGTGCGTTGGGCACCAATATATACCGCTCCGGGTCAATATAAAAAGGCTCTTCGTCCACCACCGCAAAGGCGGCACCTTTCTCCAG
>CAYYZT010000323.1:0-4398 GCA_964476015.1 uncultured Chitinophaga sp. | reverse complement strand
CAATGAATATTTGGCCCCCGATGATGAAAACTGGGCGTTTCAAAAAGGTGTATTCTTTGAGGATAAGGTCACGCATATCGTTCTCCGTCAGCGTTTTGTCTTGCAAATTCCACTCCCGGTATTTCATGGAGCGGCGGCTAAAAAGGGCCTCATAGCTTCCGGCGAGCTTGTACATCTCGTCCAACTGGGCAGGCGTAATAGCCTCTTCTTTAATGTTTTGCTGCTCGAAAGTGTTGTCAACACTCACTTCTTTCATTATCCGTTGGCAGGTGGAACAACTGGCCAAATGGTAGACTTTCTTCTTCATCAGGCTAAAATAAGAAAGTTACGGGGGATTAAGTTACGGGTTGCGAGTTGATCCACAATAAAATCACCTGTTTACCAGCACTTTACAAAACGCATAAATCAACAACTCGTAACTCACAACTCGTAACTCGAAACTATTTAGTATCTTTATTTAAAGCCCGGAACCATGTGGAGATGTTGCGCAATTATTGTTTTTACATTGATTATCAATCACTTATGCGCACAGGATATTCCCGCGCAGCAACAGCCGTTGCCCACGTTCTATTATCAGATATTTTTGACAGAACCTATTGACACCGTGAAACAAATATATTATCAAAATGACAGTGCCGTGGTTAATTTCCAGCTTTCGCCCGATAAAAAGGCCATTTACCTGTTGAACTACGACGGCGAACGCACCATAAAAATTGAATACGTAAAGAGCGGGGCACCAGAGAATATGACCAAGCCCCATTGTCACGTACACGCCTTGGAGCATTTATAGGTTTTTGCACCCAAAAGAGCCGTTTTGAGCTATTGCGGCATTTTTGAGACATTTTTTGAGGCATTTTTACGATAAAATGGGCCTTTTTTGAGGTAAAATACCGCAATTGAGACATTTTGAGCTATCCTGTTTTGCAAAACGGGCCAAGTAGCCATCCTTGCCTTTGCAGACTTACCACATTAGTGTCCGGGCCACTGGCCAAGAGGCGGCAGTGGATTTACCACATCGTGTCCGAGCCGCTGGTCAAAAGGCGGCAGTGGCCTGACCGCCCATTCGGAGGTGGGCCAGAAACAAGACCCACCCCACAATGTGGGAGCAGGAGGCGGTCCGGACACTAGGGTGAGGAACACCAACCACCGTTTAAGACTTACCACGTTAGTGTCCGGGCCGCTGGTTAAAAGGCGGCAGTGGCCTGACCGCCCATTCAGAGGTGGGTCGGAAACAAGACCCACCCCACAATGTTGGGGCAGGAGGCGGTCCAGACACTAGTGCGAGGAATACCAACCACCGTTTAAGACTTACCACGTTAGTGTCCGGACCGCTGCTTGAAGCTGGGTTCGTCCACAGCTATTATTTCCCTAGCCCCATTTGGTATGAGCGGTCAGGCCACTGTTCAAGGGATGTGTTTTGTAGATGCTTTCCACCATATTAGTTACCCTTTTCCGTTATTAATACTAGTTTTAACAAAAAGGCATCCATGAAACCACGCCAACCACTGCTCATCCTTTGCCTGCTATTGCTGGGCACCCTGGCCGTAATGGCCCAACGCGAAAACACGGGCGACAGCCAACGGATAGCCAAGGATTCCACACTGTTCGACTACTTGGCCGTTTACGATACCAGACCCGACGATGCCAACCTCAACCTGAAAATAGCTACCCTGTACTATGAGGACGGGCAATACGAAAAAGCCCTGCCTTATGCCCTAAAGGCACAGGAAACGGCCACCAACAACGTGCAAACGCATGCGGTGCTGGGCAACATCTATACCCGCACCAAAAAACACGCTTTTGCCATAGAGGCCATGAGAAAGGCCATCGCCCTGGACCCGATTCCGTTGTATTTTACGGTGCTGAACATAAACCGGGTAATGCTGAATACAAAGGAAGGCGTGCTTGACCAATACCGGGAGTTTACCCACATCCGCTCTTTCGGCACGGATACGCTGGTGGGTTGGGCCAAGGATGCGGTGCACCCCTACTATACCCCTACCCTGTTTGCCAAGTTCAACAAAGACTGGTCGTCGCTCGGTATGGACGAGTACTTTATGCTCTATTTTGGCCAGAGCGTTACCCCCGGCTACAGCCCCTACGGCATAGGTGGCGAGGCGGTAGGCACCCTGAAAACGTTGTACAAGGAAGGGAAATACGAAGAGGTTATCGCCTCGGGCAAAAAGGCATTTGAGCAAAACCCGCTGGACTTTGATGTGAATTGGTACGTAGGATTGAGCCACTTCAAACTAAAACAATACACGGAGTATGAAAAGCACATGGGCATTTACCGCTCGCTGCTGCTGTCCATCATGTCCACCGGCGACGGCACCGCCCCCGCCACGGCCTACATCGTAATAAAAGTGAGCGACGAGTATGAGCTGTTGAGCTTTATGGGCTATAAGAGCAAGGGGCAGGCCCTGTTGCAAGAGCAAGGCCACAGCTTTGATAAGATAACGGTACTGGATAGCGATACAAACGAAGAGGGAGAGATTTATTTCAATATAGACCAACCGTTTGGCTCCCTTTCCAAAATGTTCGACAACAGCGATTTAAAGGGCGGCAAAAACAAAAAGAAGAAAGGAAAATAACTTTTGTGCCAAGCCTTCGGCAACCTTTCGCAGCCATTAACACTCCTTAGCATAGCTCGAAACAGGAAATGCGGCTGGAAAACAGTAACTTAGCGCCCGCTTTCCAACTGCCTACGAGTAACCTTTTGTGAAAAACTGCGTAAAAACACTTAACCACCTAAAGTTCGCTTAACCGCGAACCGCACACCTAAATGGTTGAGCTATGAAGGCAACCGATTGTTTTTTGGGACTATTGCTAGCTGCCTCCTTGGCGGCGCACTCCCCGCTTGCCGCACAAAACGAGGGCGATACCACTACCAAGTTCCATATTAGCGATAAGCAACTGGACAAAAACAGCAAGTATTTCTTCAGGCCCCCCATTGTTTTTACCAACCTTAACTCGCCGCTTTACTTTGTTGATGCCAAAAAGCTGAAGAACATAGAAAAGCTGGAGGCCAGCGGCAAACTGCCCGAACTGAAAGCAGCCTTGGAAGATTACGTGGGCCGCTTTAGCGGCGAAAACTTCGGGCAGGACTATGAACTGATGTGGAAACTGGCCCAGCTTTACGAAAAAGACGGCCAACTGGACAACGCCAAATGGCTCTACCGCATCTTGCTGCGCCACAGCGAAGGCCACATCGAAAAAATAGGCCAGTTTTACGAAGCGCTTACCATAAACGACAAGGATTATTACGTGCCCATCTCGTTTTACTACGAGCTGGTGGAATACCGCCGACAGGTGGATACGCTGATACCGCCGCAGGGCGTGTTCCTCAACATGGGCGAAACGGTAAACTCCGATTTCGAGGATTATGGCCCATCGTTGAGCACGGACGACGAAGTGCTGTTTTTCGGCACCAAACGCAACCGCCGCACCATCAAGGGCGTGGAGCATATTAACGAAGATATCTATTACGCCCTGCGCGACGAGAACGGCGGCTGGGGCCAAGCCATGCCGCTAGAAGGCATCAACAGCCAGTACAACGACGGCGCGCCCTACTTGTGCCGCGACGGGCAAACGTTGTTTTTTGTGCGCTGCGAATCGCCGGACGGCATGGGCCGCTGCGATATTTACGTGGCCCAAAAGCAGCCCGACGGCACTTGGGGCAACATTAAAAACCTGGGCCCGAACGTGAACAGCGAGCATTGGGACAGCCACCCGTCGCTTTCGCACAGCGAGGATACGCTGTACTTTACCAGCGACCGCCCCGGCGGCTTTGGTGCCAACGACATTTACTACACCCACAAAAACAAGCACGGCGAATGGATGCCGGCCCAAAACATGGGCCCCATCATCAATACCCGTGGCAACGATTTGAGCCCGTTTTACCACCCCGTGCACCATGTGCTGTATTTTAGTTCCGACAACCAAGTGCTCAACTTCGGCAACTTCGATATTTACAAGAGCCGATGGAGCGGCACGCAGTGGGAGGAGCCCAAAAACATAGGCCCGCTGGTAAACGGCTGGGGCGACGAGCACTTCTTTACCATCGATTCGGAATCGAAGAACCTATACTATGCCCGCTCCGAAAAGGACAATTTGAAGCAGGTGGACCTGTTCTCGTTCCCGCTGCCGATGGAGGCACAACCAGAAGCCTATACCGTTTTTAAAGGCTCGATAGTGGATTCGGTTACGGGCAACCCGTTCACGGGCATCGTTTCCGTTATCGATTTGGACAACGGCATCGAGGTATCGCCCAAATACGTGCGGCCCGATGGTTCGTTCGAGTTCGATTTGATAGACAACAACCGCTACCTGTTGGTAATACAGGGCGAGGATTTCTTTAGGGTGGAAAAACACATCGACCTGAACGGCGACACTACCGTG
>CAYYZT010000322.1:0-4421 GCA_964476015.1 uncultured Chitinophaga sp. | reverse complement strand
CAGCCAAGCCGTTGGCTGTTGCAGCCAATGCGCCGCTAGACCATGCATAGCTATAAGGCGCGGTGCCTTCTACGGCAGTGGCTGTTAACGAGCCATTGGAAGCACCTGCGCAGGTTACGTTGTTGTTTACGGCTACCGTAGCGGCCAATGCGGCGGTAGGGCCGGTAATGTTGATGCTCAAAGTAGCTTGGCAAGAAGTAGCATCGGTAACAGTTACGGTTACGGTGCCTACGGCCAAGCCTGATACGCTAGAGCTGGTTGGGCCAGTGCTCCAAGCATAGTTGTACGGGCCAGTGCCGCCGGTAGCGTTAACCGCTACCGAGCCATCCGCAAGGCCGAAGCAGCTCACGTTGCTTTGGTTCACTATGCTCAAGGTTGGGCTACCCGGGTCGCTCACCACGGCAGATGCGGTGGCTACGCAGCCGTTGGCATCTGTAACGGTTACGGTGTAGGTGCCAGCAACCAAGTTAGGCAGGGTGGCCGTGTTGCCGCCGCCGCTCCAAGCAATGGTAGTAGGGTTGGTGCCGCCCGTAATGTTCACGGTGGCACTGCCCGTGGCCGCGCCGCAAGTGGCGTTGGTGGTGCTGGTGGTAATGGCCAGGTTGCCGTTGTTGGTACCGATGGTAGCCGTAGCCGTGGTGCTGCAACCGTTGGCGTCGGTAACGGTTACGGTGTATGTGCCCGCTACTTGGCCGGTAATGGTAGCCGTGCTTTGGCCGCCGCTCCAAGCATAGGTAATGGGGGCCGTGCCGCCCGTTTGGCTTGCCGTGGCAGTACCGTCGGCAGCAGTGCAAGTAGCTGGCGTGGTGCTGGTGGTTGCGGCCAACGAACCGCTGCTGGCGGCAATGGTAGCACTGGCTGTAGTGCTGCATCCGTTGGCATCGGTAATGGTTACGCTATAGGCACCGGCAGCTTGGCCGGTAATGGAGGCCGTGTTGCCGCCACCGGTCCATGCATAGGTGTAAGGGGCCGTACCGCCAGTAGGGGCTGCGGTAGCACTACCGTTTACGGCAGTACATACGGTAGGCGTGGTAGTAATGTTAGGCGCAATGGTAGGGTTGGTAGCCGTAAGCGTGGTGGTAGATGTTCCGGTGCAACCATTGGCATCGGTAACGGTTACGGTGTAGCTACCGGCCACCAAGTTGTTGATGGCAGCCGTGTTTCCGCCACCGCTCCAAGCATAGGTATAAGGCGCGGTGCCTCCAGTGCCTGCGGCCGTAATGCTGCCGTTGGCAGCGGTACAGGCAGGGTTGTTGCTGGTAAAGGTAGCCGTAATGGTAGGGCATGGCAACGTGGCGCACTGTATGGGAAAGATGTAGTGCGAAATCTCCAGTCCCCAGCCATTGAGATAAGAGGCCCAAACACCGGTTTCCGATTGGTCGTAGCCCGTTGTGGGAACAACATCGCCATCGGTAGTGGTGGTAAGGGCTACCGTATCGCCAGCGGCATATTGGAACGAGATACCGATGTAATAGTTGCCGGCCGGTGTGGCAGGGTTGGTAAACTGTACATAGGTGAAGCGGTTTGCTGCTATATCGGCAGCTATGGAACTGATGGTAACGGTTTGGGTGGCCAATACCGTGCCGGGCAAGCCGCCAGCACCGTTGGCATCCCACACCTTTACGCGGATGGAACTGGTAGGGCTGGCAAAAGCAGCTACTTCAAACGACATCAACACGCCCGATACCGGGGTGCCGGGCAAGGCGTTGCCTATAAACTCGGCTTTGGAAGTATCCTTATAATAGTTGTGGCCCGAAACATAGCCCCATTGGTTGGATGTATATAGCTCGGGCGTTGCGGTAGAAAAATCGATGTTGGTAAAAGTATCGCAATCCACATAGGTGTTGCTACCGCCGCCGGAAGACACTTGTATATAGCCGGTCTTGGTTTCGTTGTCGGTGCCGTTGGCACTGGTTACGGTAAGGCTCACGTTGTAGCTGCCCGCCGCGCTATAAGTAATGGCGGGTGGGGTTTGCAGCGAAGAAGAGGCTGGCGTGCCGCCGGGGAACGACCAAGCCCATGTAGTGGGCGTGCCGCTGGAAAGATCGGTAAAGTTTACGCTACCGCCCACGCTAATGTTGGTGGGGGTGCCTGAGAAATTGGCTACCGGGGCGGCAGCTGCTTGGCAAATGATAGGGAATGCCCAGTGCGAAGTGTTGAAATTGGTCCAACCGGCGGGGTATGGGTTCCAAGTACCGTCGTCGTATTTTTCCCAAGCGGTGTTGCCACTGGTGCGCGGGGCACTGGTAGCAAGGGCCACCGTATCGTTGGGGCGGTATGTGGGTATTTCAAAGCCCAAGTAGAAGTTGCCGTTTACGTTTACGGGCGTGTTAAAGGTTACCAAGGTAAAATCGTCATTAATCACGTTTGCTGCAATAGATGCGATGGTAATATCTTGGTAGCCCAACAACGTGTTCGGGGCGCCGCCCGGGCCGTCATCGTCCCACACGCCTACGCGGATGGTATTGGAGGCATTGCCGAAACGGGCCACTGCAAAGCCCATGATGGCTTCGGTTACTTGGCCCGCACCCGTATGGGTAAACCGGTCTGCCTTGGCCAAATCGCCAAATTGGTTGTGTCCCTGTACGTATCCCCAAGCACCGTTGATGCCGTGTACCAAAGGGCTTTCGTTGTTGAATACGTTGACCAAGGTGTCGCAAAGGCCACCGCGGTTGTTGCCCGTTGGGTTGAGGGCGGAAAAGCTGCCGAGGTTTGCCGGAATCTGGTTGCCTACCGTCCGTTGTGCGGATGCTGGTTGCCAGACACCGATAACCAAGGCAAGAAGCAGGCATAGTTGGGTAATCCTGTTCATGTTAATTGGGTTTAATGGGTTGGATTCTTGTGTAACGAAGCAAAAATAGAAAAATAAACCTATCGGTACGGGGTTGCGCCCCGTTTCTTTGTACGGCGCAGCTATTTTTAGCCCACTTATTTACATTTCTAAAGCATATATCGGCTTTGGGTGCGGCTACCAAGTATAAATAAAAGACTTGCAGGGTATTGCTCTTTGGCAAAAAAGTCACATTTTTAGGGTAATTATCGTTACCCAGAAAGCATTAACCCCAACCCAACCAACACTATGAAAAGAAACTTTCTACTCTTTAGCGCATTTGTGGCCACTGCCATGTTGCTGGTTTCGCCCAGCCTTTTCACCAATATCGTGCAGCCGCCTGCTGGGTACACGGGTGCGTTTTTGGGCGGCGGCGGCAATGAGCCCACCTGCGCTACCGCAGGCTGCCATGAGGGTGGCAACCCCACGCTCAACTCCAGTGCCATTACCATTACCAATGTGGGCAGCCCTAGCCTGCAATCGGGTTTTGCGGCCAGCACGCAGTACAACCTTGCCGTAAACGCAGGTTCGGCGGCGGCGTACGGCTTCTCCCTTACCGCTGTTAGTGCCAACGGCGCGCCCATAGGTACTTTCGCGCTCACCAGCCCGGCCACTACCTCTTTGGCCACCGGCAACGCCAGCAAGCAGTACGTGGGCCACAAAGATGCCAATACCAACAACGCTTGGGTATTTAAATGGACCAGCCCGGCCAGCACCAGCGAGGCGGCTTATTTCTTTTTGGCCGTAAACCAAGCCAACAACAACGGCGAGAGCACGGGCGACCAAATTCACCTGAAAGCTTACAAGGCTGATGCCACTTCGTTTGCACCATATAACGTGAGCACGGGCATACAGGACATCAATGCCCTGGCCGATGGCAAGATAACCGTGTTCCCCAACCCGGTGGTGAGCGACCTGAACCTCGATTTCAGCCTTACCTCGGGCAAGCAAGTGGAGGCTGCCATATACAACCTGGGCGGCCAACTGGTAAAACCTTTGATGAGCGAACAGCTCTCTTGGGGCGACCACAGCCGCACCTTCGCCGTGGGCGAACTGTCCACCGGCATTTACTTGGTGAAGTTTAACGTAGGCAGTGCCGAATACTTTAAGAAGATTGTAGTGGAATAGTTCGTAGGTACTAAGTACGATTTGCGATATACACACGAAGGGCCGCCCGATTCCGGGCGGCCCTTCTTTTATTGCTTATTGCTGTTGCTTTTTTTCTCGCCATATATAGGCCATTGGCCAAACCATTAAAGCAGATAAAAAACAGCAGACATAGATTAGCAAAACCGCTTGGCCGTCGTGCTTTGCAAACGCCATAAACAATAGCGAGCTCATTAACACATAATGTATCAAGGCAAACATGATGTAAGCTATCTCCCTATTTGATTTTGGTAAATACAGTATAACGAATATGATGGCATAAGCTAGCGCATATAGCAATGGGGTAACTATTGCTGCATTTGCACCAAAATGATTATTAAAAACATGGTTTATGTCATCAATCCATTCCACGAAATATAGCGGCACATAAAAAGTGGCAGTGAGCAAAATTTCGCATAAAAAAACCAAAAAGGCAGTTCTGTGG